>DASUPZ010000258.1:0-2641 GCA_036280855.1 Pyrinomonadaceae bacterium
CACGACGCTGCATGTTCGTTCAAACGCCTTCGAAACTCCGGAATCCGCTCGGGCCGGATCGTTATCCCGGCGGCATGCGAGTGCCCGCCGAACTTATCAAACAGATCCGAGCACGCGGTCAGCCCGTTCAATAAGTGATACGCCTCGATACTGCGTCCCGAGCCGTGCGCGACTTCACCTTCAACAGACAACACGACGCACGGGCGGTTTAGTTTTTCCGCAATCTTCGAAGCAGCGATTCCAATCACGCCTCGATGCCAGCCTTCGCCTGCGATCACCGCGACATAGTTCTCGTCCTCGCCGAGTTCGGCAGCAGCGAGATCGACGATCTGTTGCTGAACAGTCTTGCGTTCCTCGTTGCGTGCATCGAGATGATTCGCAAGCCTGCGCGCCTCTTCGGAGTCGCGCGTATCAAAGAGCTCGACTACCGCGCGTGCCGCATCCATGCGCCCCGCGGCGTTTATGCGCGGTCCCAGCCGGAAGCCGAGATCGTATGCTGTCATGCCCTTGCCGTCTCCGCAACCGGCAACGCTGATAAGGGCACGCAAACCGGGGTTTGCGACTTGCGCCAGATCCTTGAGTCCAATCGCGACGATCGTCCGGTTTTCGCCGACGAGTTTCGCGACGTCTGCTACCGTGCCGATCGCCACAACCTTCATGAATGCAGGTACTTGCGCTTCTCGACCCTTCTCTCTGAATAACGCGTGAACGAGTTTGAAAGCGACGCCGACGCCGGCAAGATTCTTGTCGGGATACGTGCAATCGGCCTGGTTCGGATTGAGCACGGCAAACGCCGGCGGTGCGCCTTCTTTTTCGTCGGGCAGATGGTGATCGGTGATGATTACGTCGAGCCCGGCATTGCGCGCCCAGTGGAGTGGTTCGTGCGCGCGGATGCCGCAGTCAATGCTGATGACGAGCGTGAAGCCGTTCGCAAACGCCTGCTCGAGTGCCGCCTGCTGAATACCGTAGCCTTCAGTGAAGCGATGCGGTATATGAAACCCAACGTTTGCCCCAAGGAGCTTCAGTGCGCGCAGAAGAATCGCGGTCCCCGTCGTTCCATCCACATCATAATCACCATAAAGCATGATCCGCTCGCCCGCGTCGATCGCGCGCTGCACGCGAGCCACGGCCTCTCGCATGCCGAGCATGTCGTAAGGTTCGTGAAGTTGATCGTATGTTGGCGAGAGGAAGGTGCGCGCCGCGCGTTCGTCGGCGTACCCGCGATTTATCAGAAGAGCAGCCAGGATTGGTGAGACACCCAGAACGCGTGCCAGTGAGGCGGCCCTTTCGGCATCATGCTCTCGCACGATCCAGCGTTTGGCTTTCATCTATTTTCTGTCTTTATCCGTCTTTATCCGTGCTTTTTCCGCGTTCATCCGCGGCCCGGTTTTACTCAGCAAACCAACCACCCGCATCGAGTAATTTAACCCCGATTCGCCTGTTTCCATCGATCTCGTCAATCCACGAACCATTAACTTCCGCACTCAGCTTCCGCCCCGACTGCTGCACCAACTTCACCGTCGAACCGATCGGAACGTCGACGTCGATCAACAGCGTCGCTCCGCCATGACTGATCTTCGTGGCCGTGGCTTTGGTCTGAAAAGAATTTCCCTCAGCGTCAGTACCTTCAACTTCCAGTGCAAACTCAACAGGAACTCGAGGGCTTCGTGGTCGCTGTGTAGTCATGTCCAACAGATTACACAGAATGAATTATTTTGACTATATGTTTCCTGAAACGTAGCCCATCGCGAGTGCGACGAGAATCGCCGCGCCGACGATCACGCGATAAACGATGAAGACGCCGGTCGAATGTTCACGCAAAAATCGCAGCAGAAACCAGATCGAGGCGTAACCCACTGCGCCGGAAACGACAGTCGCCACTATGAGCGCGCCGTAACTGCCCGCGGGAAGTTTTTCGATTGCCTCCTTCAATTCAAGCAGGCCACTCGCGGCAATTGCCGGAATCGATAGTAGAAAAGAAAACCTCGCCGCTGTTTCGCGAGTCTGGCCTGCGAACAGTCCGCCCATGATCGTCGAGCCCGAACGACTCGAACCGGGAATCAACGCCAGCACCTGGGCCGTACCCACCGCGAGTGCATCACGAATTCCGAGCTGCGCCATGCCGTGATCTCTTTTCCCGACAACCTCCGCGATCGTCAGCAACCCGCCGACGACGATCATCATGGTCGCGATTACCCAAAGATTTTTAGTGAACGGGCCTTCGATCTGTTCCTTGAACAGGAGACCGACTATGCCGACAGGGATCGAACCGATGATCACGAGCCATCCGAGCCACGCGTCCTGCGAGAGTCGCCGTTCGCCCGGCACGGATTTGCCGCGAAGTAAAGCAATATGATCGAAAGCAAACGCGCGCGTGATTTTGATGATGTCGCGTGCGAAGTAGATGAGCACGGCGAGCAACGTGCCGAGTTGAATCACGGCGATCGTGGCGGTCGTTTGTTCCGCCTGCAGCGTTGTGCCGGCGCCGTCGTAAAGATTGAGGACGCGGGCTGCAAAAACGAGATGTGCGGTTGAGCTTACGGGGATGAATTCTGTCAGGCCCTGCACGATGCCGAGCACGATAGCTTGAAGAATGGTCATTCTTTAGTTATGCGGTTCTATTCTTTGAATGAATTACGAT
>DASUPZ010000259.1:0-9652 GCA_036280855.1 Pyrinomonadaceae bacterium
TACCGATCGAGCTTGATCGATAACAAAGCGGCGCCAGGCCGCCGCACTCCAAGGTTGGATCGCGTTCATTCGTGAAATCCGTGGCTTTTTACTCCTAAAGCGTCCTCGCGCAAGGCGTCAGCCAGACGCTTGTCCGCGCCGGCGATTAAACGCGGTGCGCCGGACTTGGTCACCGGAAAGATCGATACAGTTTTGCGAGTTCGCCCTGAGCTCGCCTTCTCCAACGCTTGTTGCGCAAGCTCCGTCCGGCCGGTTCGTTCGTACGCCTGTGCCAGCACGTAGAACGCCTCCGTATAGCCCGCGTCCATCTTCGTCGCCTTTCGCAGGTGACGCACGGCAAGTTCATCGCGATTGAGTTCGTAATAAAGACAGCCGAGAACGTAGTGCGCTTCCGGTGAAGGCCTGACGTTCAACGCGCGTTTGAACTCACCGAGCGCTCGTCGCCAGTTCTTCTCGGCTACGAACACCCATCCGAGACCGTAATGTCCTGCGAATGATGAACCACCGTGCGCAGTCGCGCTGCTTAAAAGGTTCTTCGCCAGCTCGACTTCCCCGTCGTCAGCGCAAGTCAAACCGAGCAACAGCGAGACCCGCAGATCATCAGGCAAGGCTGCGTGCGCTTTAGCCAGATACGCCCGCGCTTGTTTCGTTTTTCCACGACGGAAGAAATGCTCGCCGATATACAGGTTCAACGGCGCGTTCTCTTCCGCAAGGTCTGCGGCGCGTTGCAGTTTAGTAATCCCCTGGGGGATCTGTTTGTCTTCGATCAGGAGAAAGCCTTCGTTGACGAGGTCTTCAAAAGCCTGCTTGTCGGTCACGTGCGCGCCGGCGAGTATTCGCAGGCGCAACTCATCGCGAACGACGTTCTCTTCCTGTTCGAGTGTGTCCTGCTGGCAACGCTCGCTCCACATGCGTTCGAGACGCTCGGTCTCGACCACACCGTCTTCAGTCAGCAGGCTGACCAGAGCGCGAATGAGGGAGCGATCGAAGTAAGCATTCTGTGCGTAGCGCAACAGCAGATCGAGGCTGCGCTCGAGACGTTCAGCCAGACGCGCGACGCGGTTTTCCGCCGCGGAGATACGCTCGAGAAGATGTTCGTCAGTGGAGAGACTCGCCTGACCAGTTTCGAAGCGCGAGGAGTTTGGCTCGACCACGATCATCAGACGCGTGCCACAGCGAGTGCAGAACTCCTGGCCCAGCGGGTTCGCTGCGAGACATTTCTGACAGTAGTGAGAGATCGTCGGGCGCATTCTTCTGTATTCAGTATTCGTAAAAGCCGCGTCCGCTCTTGCGTCCGAGCCAACCAGCGTCGACATAACGCTTGAGCAACGGGCACGGCCTGTATTTGGGGTCTCCGAGCCCCTCATATAACACATTCATGATGGCCAGGCATACATCCAGACCAATAAAATCCGCGAGGGTGAGCGGCCCCATCGGGTGGTTCATCCCGAGTTTCATGATTCCGTCGATACTCTCTCGGCTTGCGACGCCCTCGTACAAAGCAAACACGGCCTCGTTGATCATCGGCATCAACACACGATTCGAAACAAAGCCGGGCGAGTCCTGGCAGTCGAGCGCAGTCTTGCCCATCTTCTCTGACAACTCTCGCACTCTTTCGTAAGTCTCGTCAGACGTGGCCATGCCGCGGATCACTTCAACCAGCTTCATCACGGGAACGGGATTCATGAAGTGCATCCCGATCACTTTGTCAGGACGTTTCGTTACCGCGGCTAGTTTGGTGATTGAGATCGATGAAGTGTTTGAAGCGAGGATTGCGTGTGGCGGCGTGACTTGATCGAGTGACTTAAAAACCTCGCTCTTCACGCCGAGGTTTTCTGTGACAGCTTCAACAACAAACGCCGCCTCGTGAAATGCTGAAAACTCGGTCGTCGTCCGAATCCTTCCGACGATTCCCTGTTTGCCTTCCGCGTCGAGACGTTCTTTGTCGACGTCACGCTGGAGACTTTTATCAATCGCTTTCATGCCGCGTTCGAGAAACTCCTCGCGAACGTCGTGCATGATCACGTCGTATCCCGCACGCGCAGCAACCTGGGCAATTCCATTGCCCATCGTCCCCGCACCCACAACTCCAATCTTGTCAATCATGTTAATCCTGAAATCCTGTTTAACGCTCGATCGCGATCGCGACAGCATTACCTCCACCAAGACACAACGCCACCACGCCACGCCGTGCATCACGTCTCTTCAGCTCGTAAAGGATCGTCGTCAACAAACGCGATCCCGATTGCCCGATCGCATGGCCCAACGCCACCGCACCACCATTCACGTTCACCTTCTCAGGATCGATCCCAAGCTCACGCGTCACCGCAACCGCAGCTACTGCAAACGCTTCGTTCAACTCAAACAGATCGACTTCACTCGGCGACCATCCAGTCTTCTTGAACAGCTTTCGCACCGCTTCAACCGGCGCCATCATCACCATCCGCGGCTCAAGCCCCGCCGTTGCCTGAGCAACGATCCGGCCCATCGGTTCAACACCAATCTCACGCGCGCGACGAAGCGACGTCACCACAAGCGCCGAAGCACCATCGTTAACTCCAGGCGCGTTGCCCGCAGTCACCGTTCCGCCTTCCTGCTTGAAAGCCGGCTTTAGTTTTCCGAGCACGTCGACAGTCGTATCCTCGCGCACAGTTTCATCCGCGTCGAAAGTCAGCGTCGCTCCCTTTTTCTGTGGAATAAGAATGGGAACTATTTCATCCTTAAACTTTCCTTCTTTGGTCGCCATCGCCGCTTTGCGATGCGAGTTCATCGCAAACTCATCCTGCTCACTCCTGCCGATCTTGTATTCGTCGGCGACGATCTCCCCGGTGCAGCCCATGTGATAATTCTCAAACGCGCACCATAGACCATCGTTGATCATCGCATCGACCAGTTCGCCGTTACCTAAACGATAACCTTCGCGTCCCTTCGGAATGAGATACGGCGCGTTGCTCATCGACTCCATACCGCCCGCGACGACGATGTCAGTGTCGCCGAGTTGAACGCCCTGCGCCGCCATCATCACAGCCTTCAATCCCGAACCACACACCTTGTTCACGGTCACTGCGGAAACAGTCGACGGCAGACCACCTTTGAGCGCAGCCTGTCGCGCGGGGTTCTGGCCCAGGCCGGCCTGGATCACGCATCCCATGATCACTTCATCGACGTCTTCAGGATTGACGCCCGCACGCTTCACACTCTCGCGCACGACGATCGCGCCGAGCTCAGGTGCAGAAAAATTTTTCAGCGTTCCGAGAAACTTGCCCACCGGCGTACGCGCCGCGCCGATGATCACTGCTTCGTTTAATTCCGGCATTTCAAACTCCCTTATGTTAGACTTGGCCCGATATTAGACTTTATTTCGCTATTCATAAAGCATGCAGGCACTCATTCTTGCGGGCGGCAAAGGTACGCGCCTTCGCCCGTTAACAGTTTACACTCCCAAGCCGATCGTTCCGATTTGTAACCGCCCTTTCCTGCTTTATCAAATCGACACGCTCAGGCGCGCCGGCATCACCGACATCACATTATCGCTTTCTTACCAGCCTAACAAAATCGAGCAACTGCTAGGCGACGGTTCCGATCACGGCGTCAAACTGAAGTACACGGTCGAGCCGCAGCCGATGGGGACCGCGGGCGCTTACAAGTTTGCGGAAGATCTTATTCGCGAGCCGACCGTAGTCTTCAACGGCGACATTCTTACAGATCTCGATCTCAAGGCAGTCATTCGCGAGCACAACGAGAGACAGGCGACGGCGACGATCGTTTTGACTCCGGTTGAGCGTCCGGAGAGTTACGGTGTTGTTGAGACTGAGAAGGACGGCCGCATTCGACGCTTTCTCGAAAAACCGAAAGCAGAAGACATCACGTGCAACACGATCAACGCGGGTACGTACATTCTCGAGCCAAAGGTCCTCGACTATCTACCGACGGGAGAAAACTATTCGTTCGAGTATGGTTTGTTTCCGGATCTCCTGAAACGTGGCGAGGCGTTTTACGCACACATCCCGGGGCGCACTTATTGGATCGACATCGGCACGCCGGAAAGATATCTGCAAGTGCACCAGGATCTGCTCGCGAATCGCGTTGGAAGAATGCACATCAAGGAACGGCGCGGGCAGTTTGATGCGGCGACGGTGGCAGAGATCGACGATCTGTCGATGATTGGCGACGACTGCCAGATCAAACCGGGCGCGCAGATCATTAACTCGGTATTGGGTCAGGGTTGTTTCGTCGAGGAACGTGCGCGCGTTGAGAATTGTGTAATCTGGCCACACACGCGTATTGGAACGACTGCGCAATTGAACGGCGCGATCGCCGGTCGTGGTTGTCATATCGGGCGGTCGGCCGTCGTTGGACCAGGAACAGTGCTCGGCGACAAGACGTCGCTCACCGACTACACACTTACATAAGTTTTAGTCGCCACAAAAAGCACAAACGTCACAAAGAAAGATTTTAAGTTGTGCCTTTTGTGCTTCTTTGTGGCCCGGATCGGAGGATCTGAATCGTGAATTGGGATGTTTTTCGCGCGTACGACATTCGTGGCGTCTATCCGACGGACATCGACGAAGAAGCGTACTACAGGATTGCCAAAGCCTACGTCTACTTGTTCAAACCAAAGTCGATGGTTGTCGGCATGGATGCGAGAAGTTCATCGCCGCCGTTGAAAGCAAGCCTGATCCGCGGCTTCCTCGACGCAGGTGTTGACGTGATCGACATCGGCGAGATCACCACCGACATGCTCTACTACGCAGTCGGTGCATACGACTACTCAGGCGGCATTGTCGTCTCCGCCTCTCACAATCCGAAGGAATACAACGGCATGAAGATGGTGCGCGAGAAAGCCGCCGCCATCTCCTCCGATACCGGACTCTTCGACATTCGCGACACACTCAAAGCCGGCAAGGATGCTGAAGTTAAATCCGACAGGAAAGGCACCTGCACGGATCGCGACATAGTCGACGACTATCTCAAGCACGTTCTCAAATCTGTCGATCAAAACTCCATCAAGCAATTCACCCTCGTTGCGAATGGCAATTTCGGTTACGTGTGCAGGCCCGCCACAAAACTCGCGGAACAACTCGGTCTCAACCTCATCACGTTGAACTTCGAACCGGACGGCACATTTCCGAAAGGCCCGCCCGATCCGATGTTGCCGGGAAATCGCACCGAAACCGAGGCGCTGATCAAAGAGCGTGGCGCGACGTTTGGCGTCGCGTGGGACGCCGACGCCGATCGCTGCATGTTCTTCACTGAAAAGGGAGAGTTCATCTCAGGCGCATACATTACGGCGCTGCTTGCGGACATTCTGTTGACGAAGTATGGAAGCGACAACCGGATCATCTTCGATCCGCGAGTGATATGGCCCACGCTCGACGCTGTGAAGCGAAGGGGCGGAACGCCGATCATCTCGAAAGGCGGCCACGCATTCATGAAAGACCGCATGCGTAAAGAGGACTCGCTCTTTGCCGGAGAGATGAGTGGCCACTACTACTTCCGCGAAAATTTTTATGCCGACAACGGAATCATCCCGTTCCTGCTGATCCTCGAACACCTCTCGAAAGAAGACAAACCTTTTTCCGAGATCATCGCCCCATACACGGCGGGTCACTACATGTCCGGTGAACTGAACTATCGCGTCGAGGACATCAAGTCGGCGATCAGCCGAGTGCGGGAAAAATTCCGTGGTCAGGGAGAAGAAGATTTCACCGACGGCTACTCGCTCGAAACACCCGAATGGCGCTTCAACATTCGCAGCTCAAATACCGAACCGCTGCTGCGTTTGAACATCGAAGCACGTAAAGCGGAGCTGGTCGGTCAGATGCAACGGGAGATCGAGAACCTCATCAGTGGCAGCGCCGCAGCCGGTCACTAAAAATGCCTGAACTGCCTGAAGTAGAACACGTCGTCCGAGCATTGTCTCCTGTCGTTACCGGCCGACGCATCGTCGCAGCCGAGCTCAACCTCAAACGCATCGCGCCCGGCATTTCGCGGCCCCGTTTCGATCGAGAGCTTCGCAACTCGCTGATCACCGCAGTCGGCCGGCGCGGCAAGTACATCCTTTTTCAACTCGAATCAGGTCACGTGCTCGCAACGCACCTGCGGATGACGGGAAAGTTTGTCTCGCTCACCGTCGATCAATCATTACCACCGTACGCACACGTCGTCTTCTATCTCGACGACGAAAGACGTCTCGTGTTTTGCGATATGCGACAGTTTGGACGCATGCGCATCTACACAAAACCGCCGAGGGAACTTACTTCCCTCGCGCCCGAGCCTCTCTCCACCGACTTCACGGAAGACTACTTTATCGAAACGCTCTCACGCTCGCGTCGCCCGTTGAAACACCTGTTGCTGGACCAAACGCGCGTACTCGGTCTCGGCAACATTTACGCCGTCGAGGCGCTTTTTCTCGCAGGCGTGAACCCGGCGAAACCCGCGAACAAACTTTCGAAGCCACGCGCGCGGAAGTTGTACCTTTGTATTCGCGAGGTGCTTCAGGAAGCAATCGACGCAGGCTCAACGTTGAGAATCGATCTCGAAGATGGTAACGGAAGTTATTTCGGAACTACTGAACGCTTCTGGCGGGTCTACGAACGCGAAGGCGAGCCGTGCGTCAAATGCGGAACGCGGATCAGACGGATTGTTCAGGGAGGCCGATCTACCTATTACTGCCCGCGGTGTCAGAAGCGATAAACCGATCTGCGCGGATCAGTGACAATTTGTGTTATCCGCGGATAACAGTTTGCGGCACTTATGCGAGCTGATCACCGCTGGAATACGGAAAGTTCTCTGCCAGCACCGCGCGCATCTTCACGTGCCCGTAAAGTACCTCCAGATAACAAATAAACCGGTGCAGCAGGGGCTTTGCGTCGTGGTTGTTCTCGATGGCCGTAATGACCTCGAGCGCGAGGCTTTCGTAGCCGCGCCAATCCTTGTACATCAGGTACTGCATGCTGCCGTCGCGGAATTCGAGGATGCGTGTAGTGACCGAGCGAAGCACATCCGGGTCGCCGTTGGCCTGGGCCAACCGCACAAACCGCATGAGCGACGACAGGTCTTTACAGAGGATTAACGACTGTTCGAGTCGCAATTCCACGTCGTTGAAAATCGTGGAAGCATCGAGCTGCGGCTTGAACACGCGCAAGAGAGTTATGGTGGATTGCTGGAAGCAGTTCGTCAGCAAACCGTGAGCGTGCATTATCTTTCCGTAAACGATGGGAATCGACTGTTCGGTGACGCCGCGAACCAGCTCACGCTCGAAAACTCTTCGTAAATCGTGAGTAATTCCGTAGGAAATGCCGTCGAGGACCTCGTGCAGCTTCTCGTTTCCGGCCGCGAGTTTGATCGCCCTCGTATCAATGTATTCAATTAGCGAGCGTACTTCGAATTCGAGGACTTCGAGGAGCGAGAGGCTCTCGAGGAGCGTGTCGAGCTTTTGTAGATTGTTCTCGATGCGCGCGAGCCAATCGAAAAATCGCAGCATCTCGCGGAGGATAATGTGTGAGATTTCGCTCAGCGCGGGATCGGTAATTTCGGCGGTGATGGAACGGATTTCTTGTTGAAGATTTGCCCGTACTTCTCTTTGGACCTGAGTCTGTGGATCGAGGAGAACTGCGTCGCACAACAGAGGCAACTGAGGCTCAGGGTCTTGGATGATATACGCGAGGGACGTGGACATGGGGGAACCTCCGCCACGCCTATCGCAATGCCCGTGCCATCCTGTCAATCCTGCAAATCTTGCAATCCTGTCTAACCGGAGATCGGTTGCACAGGATTACAGGATTTTCACGATTTACATGTAAATCCTGTTTCATCCTGTAATCCTGTAAAGCGGAGTTGAGTGTTTCGATTGCGAGTGCAGCGGCGTGATGTTTTCTCGAAGGCAGTCCTCCGATCGCGTTGAGTAGATCTGCACGCGTCAACTGCTGCGCCTCAGAGATAGTTTTCCCAACGATCATCTCCGTCAACATCGATCCGCAGACAAGCGTCGGCGGACACCCGTAAGCGAGATATCCGGCCTTTTGGATTCGATCGTCCGCGATGATCAGCGATAACCGGATTCGATCGCCGCAAACCGGATTCTTCTCATCAGCGATCGCGTTTGCATCCGGAAGCTCGCCGGCGTTGCGAGGATTGGAAAGATGATCTTTAAACGTCGAAGAGTAAGACAACGATCCGTAATTATCCGTGTAATCAGTGGCCAACTAAACTCAGAGGAGAAAGCGCACGGAGTCTCTCCACGGCGCGGATTAAAACCTCAACCGCATAATCAACTTCCGACTCCAGATTATCCTTCCCAAAACTAAACCGGATCGAACCGCGCGCGAGTTCATCGTCGACCCCGAGCGCGCGAATCACCGGCGACGGCTCGAGTGTTCCTGACGAACACGCCGAACCGGTCGACACCGCGACTCCCTCGAGATCCAGATTTATCAGCAGTCCTTCGCCTTCGATAAACCTGAAAGAGATATTCGAAAGATGATCCAGGCGCTGCTCGCGATCGCCGTTCATCACGACGTCCGGGATACGACTCTGCACCGCGGCTTCGAATCGATCGCGCAACGCACGATCGTGTGCTGAGCGTTCAGCGATCTCTTCGCGGGCCAGTCTTGCTGCTTCGCCAAACGCCACGATGCCCGGAACGTTCTCGGTTCCCGCGCGACGTTCGCGTTCCTGGTGTCCGCCAACGTTCTGCCCTTGCAGCCGGACACCGCGGCGAACATAAAGCGCGCCGGTGCCTTTCGGCGCATAGAGCTTATGTGCTGAAAGCGTCAGCAGATCACAGGCGAGCTCATCGACGTTCAAAGCGAGGCGACCCGCAGCCTGGACCGCGTCAGTGTGAAACCACAGATGCCGGTGACCTGCCGCACGTCTTTCTTTGACCAGGGCGCCGAAATCGCTGATTGGCTGAATGGTGCCGATCTCGTTATTGGCGAGCATGATTGTGATCAGCACCGTATCGGACCGCAGCGCTTCGCTTAGATCTTCCAGCCTCACAATCCCGTTTTTATAGACTGGCAGACGCGTGACTTCCCAGCCCCGCTTCTCCATTTCGAGACAGGTGCCTGCAACGGATGGATGCTCGATCGCCGAAGTGATGATATGACGTCCATGCGCGGCGGAAGCTTCGCATAGGCCACGGACCGCGAGGTTGTTTGCTTCAGTTCCACCTGAAGTAAAAACGATCTCGTTCTGCCTCGCGCCGATCAGCGCCGCGACTTCACGACGCGCGCGATCGACGGCCGCGCGGGCCTGCTGGCCAAAGCCGTGAACGCTCGACGCGTTGCCAAAAGTCTCGACCACTGCACGGGCCATCGCCTCTGCGACGCGTGGATCCACGGGCGTCGTGGCGCTATTGTCTAAGTAAACGGTTCGTACTGCCATGAAATTCAGCTCACTACCGCAACTCGGGCGCGGAATGTGGCATCTGAGCGGTCAGTGTGCCACAAAAGCACGCAGAAATCACAAATGCGTTTTCCCGGATCTCACTGAAATTCGTGCTTTTTTGCGGCAAGCGTTGTGATAGCATTCGTACGTTGCTACGAGGTTGGCTCTCCCAAGACTACGGCTTCGCAGTCGTACATTCTTCGGAAGGACACAATATGAATTATCTCAAGATTCCCCTGGTGGTTCTGCTGAGCATCTGCAT
>DASUPZ010000260.1:0-4283 GCA_036280855.1 Pyrinomonadaceae bacterium
GTGTCCATACTCGTCCCTGCCGCCCACGAGCACGCAGCCGTGCCGCGCCAGGTCGAAGTGATGACCAAACTCGTCATACTCAGTCATGCCGGAATAAACCTTCACGTGCGTCGGCACAACGCGAATAGCAAAACCCATGCGTTGTTTACGACTCGTATTCGGATTTGAGCCGTGAATACATCGCGCGGTAAAGATGATGAACTCACCGGGCTTCATCTCGACGTGGGCGATCTGTTCGTTGTCCGGGTTCCAGTTCTTATCGAGCTTGAGATCGTCGTAGTTGTAACCAAAGAACGTGGTATCGGAGCGAGTGTCGTCCCACTTCATCTTCGCTGTTTCGTCGTAGCGCCACTGCTTGTGACTACCCGGAATGAACTTCATGCAACCGTTCTCTTTCGTGGCTTCGGTAAACGCAACCCACGCGGTCAATTCCATCGGAATACCGTGGGAGCGATCAGTCGGCTCCAGCATTCCTTTCGTGGCTTCGCCGACGGCGTAAGTCTCGACCTGATGCCATCCAGTGCCTGAGTCTCCGGGGTTCTTCGGGAAAAACTCCGTGCGCCAGCACAACACGTTTGGGCCAATCACCGATTGAAACCTGCGAACGATCGGCGCCTCGCTCACGATCTTCGTCAAACCTGAAATGTCGAGATGTCGATCGTAGTTGAGCGGATTTGCAAAACAGGCCCGTTCGTTATTGGCTGGATTCAGCAATGCGCGTCGCTGCTCTTTCCACCAGGCGGTCATTACTTCCGGCTCCCAGAGCTTGAACGGTCCCATAAATCCCCGTTCCTCAAAAATTGCCTTGTCTGCTTGCAGGTTCATTGCCATGTCTCCTTTATCAAACTCAATGTGCCGCGGAGGCAATTACAGCCGCAGGCGAACCCACCGGCAGCGACTTCAATCCGCGCAGGCCGATCGAAGGGTTCCACTCGAGCTTGTCGGTCAGCAGCCTGATCTCCGGCATCCGCTCCAGCAACGTCGTGATCGCGATCTTCGTTTCCATGCGCCCCAGCGCAGCGCCCAGGCAGAAATGACGTCCTGAACCGAACGCGATATGTGGATTGTCCTGCCGCGTGATGTCGAACTTATCGGGGTCGGGAAAGACGTTTGGATCGCGGTTGGCGGCGCCGATTATGACGGCGATCGGGTCACCGCGAGCGATTCGTTTTCCTCGTAGTTCCACGTCCTCGGTGGCAAAGCGAAACGTCATGTGTCCCGAGGCGTCGTAGCGCGCCATCTCCTCGACCGCGCTATGAATCAGTTCGGGCTGCTGTCGCAACAGTGCCAACTGGTCCGGGTTCTGCAGCAACGCGAGCAGACCGTTGCCGATAAGATTGACTGTAGTCTCGTGACCCGCGAAGAAGAGCAGGATGCACGTCGCTACGAGCTCGCGATCGCTCAACTGGTCGCCGTCAGCGTCAGCAACGTGGATCAACCTCGACATCAGGTGCTCGTCCGGATGGCTTCGCTTCTCGTCAAACAGCTTTCGAAGGTGCGCCGAAAACTCCAGTACGGCAGTCGTACCCTCTGCCAGCAGACGCGGTGCTTCGTCAGAGTGGCGCAGGTTCATACCTGCAAGTATGGCCTTGGACCAGCGGTGCAATTGCTCACGATTATCAAGCGGCATCCCGAGCAGGTCGGCAATAATGATGACGGGCAGTCTCGCGGCGAAATCGCGGATCGCATCGAGTTGCTGCGCATCCCCGGCGCGGTCCAACAGATCATTGGTCACCTGGCGAATACGTGGCTGGAGTTGCTCTACCTGCTTGCGGGTAAAAGCGAGGGAGACGAGCCTTTTCAGCCGCGTGTGGTCAGGAGGATCGCGAAAGATGAACCAGTCGCCGGTCTGTTCGAACAACGGCCGGAATTCTTCCGGAAACGGCGGCAGAAACTCCCGTGGAATAGCGTTCGTGATGTCTACACAGAAGCGCTGATCGTCAATCACGGTCCGGGCGTCGTCATGACGCATGATGTACCAGCAACCGGGCGCCATCGGCTCGGGCGGTTGTCCCCAGTGAACCGGATCAACTTCGCGATACTTCGCGTAGAAGCGATACGGGTTTTCGAGAAAGTCCGGATGAAACGGATCAAAAGGCGCGAGTTCGCTACGCGCGTCCTCCAGAAGAGTACTCACGAGTAACTCCTTTCGTTGTTGTCAGGAACGATTAGACGAGTTTATTGAGTTCGATAAACGCGGCGCGCTCGATGGCTTCGGTTTCGAGAACCCTGGCGCGAATATTTGATAACAGCTCCAGCTTGTCTGCCGCGGAAAGCGCTAGTCGTTCCGTGCTCGACTCGCGGAGTTCCAGGAGCCGCGTGCGGATAGAGTCGAGCTCTTCATCGATCTTCGGAGTCCTTCGCTTTTGCAGCAGAGTGGCGCGACGATCGAAGGCGGCGCGAGTTTCCTTGAGGACGGGAATCGAATCCGGCAACGCTGCGAGTGCGATGTTGTGCCAGGCAGCTTCAGCTTCGCGAAACTGTTCGGCGGCTTTCTTCAGCGCCGGCTTTTTGAGAACGTCCGCGGATTGATCGAGGAAGCCCGCGTACAGGCCGCGAAACGCGCTGCCGCCATAACCACGCATCTCGATCTGTTTGTACACCGAACTCAGCGCACGCTGCAGAGACGGCCCGTCGGTGAAAGTGTTGGACCACGCCTTTTTGTTTTTGGTGTTGGTCAGCATGTCGGCCCATTTCTTAAATGCTTGCAAGCCGAAATTTGCGATACCGAGACCTTCGATCATCGGCGTGCACATGGCGCGAATCCGCTCGGTCAGAACTTCGCGAACGTCGGGTTTTTCGGGCGCGTCTTTGATTGTGACCGAACGAAACCTTGTCACGTAGTGCGCGGCCCGCGCTTCCTCCATCTCCTCTACGCTTAACCGCGCCGTACTCGGGCCCAGGTCTCCAACAATGAACTCGTTGCCGTCTTTCTCATACACGATGATCGTGTAGAACATGTCCGGACGACCGGGCAGGAACAGGTATGGAAGTTTAGGAGCTTCAACCCAGACGATCGGAGTGTAGCCGCCCTCCAGCGCCTTTGTTAGCTGCTTCGTGGAGGCCCCGGCTGACGACGAATGCTTTAACTCCGCAGTCGCCCCCCAGGCATCACACATCTGCATCATGAAGACCGGAGTTTCCGCTTCACTGGCGTGGTACCGGGTCCCGAGAAAGATGGGATGATAGCCATGAAGTTCGAAGAGGAAATAGGCTGCGCCAACGCCGCCGCCCAGTCCGAACAACATCTCTGGCGTGCAGAGATCGGTGGAGCAGCTACCCAGTTGATTCAGAGCATTTCGGACCGCGGCAGACTCAGGTTCTTTGCCTGCCAAGTGTTTCTTTGCGTCTGGCATGAGGTTTTATAGACGCCAAGCCTATCACGTTCGTGCGGCGCTCCGCCAAATCATGTTAATCCTGATAATCATGTTAATCCTGTGAGGCTGATTCCGATTATAGGCACAACGATTATTTTTACAGGTGCGCTGATTATGCCAACGGGCAAAGCAGCCAGCGCACCCGTGATCTATTTCGAAAGTGCGACGTGATGTTTTCCTCTTGTCTTCCCAGCTTGCGTGCTTGCTACCTGCTGTCGTGTTTACCTGTCCTGCCTTGCATTCAGCGGAATGTCCACGACCTCACACGCACGCCGCAACGCCTGCCGGCCAAGAGGCTCCTGGAAGAGTGCAGCGCCCCTTGCTGCGGTCCGACCTCCGCTTCCCGTGATCCGATTGAAGTAATCCGTGATCGGTTCCCAGCCTCCCACGAGAGGACGCCTTCTGCTCATTACCTCGTAGGTATCGACGGTATCGAGTGTGGCCGGAGTTGTGTCGGTGGCAGGAACTCCCCACATCTTGTACTTGATGAATCCCGGATCGCCGCTCACCTCGACGAGAGAACGTGCCGCGGCGTCTGTCCCGTTGGCTTCCGAACGGGCCGGAACGCCCACCATCGATTCGTTGTGCCCTTTGCGCACCAGCACGTACTCGTCACGCGTCTCGAGTCCCTTTTCGTAGCCGCGTTGGTTGCCGAAAATCCTCGCGCGCGAGGTGCCGATAACTTCGTATGGACCATTCTGAGTAAATTTCAGCTCGGCGAGCATGACCAGAAATATCGCGGTGTCGCCTTTCCCCTTTGGTATGAGGTTCTCTTCAGTCCACATCGTGACTAACTGAGTGCCGGTGCCTTTCGCCGGGTTCATGTCGCCGTAGATGCGGCCGCGAGCGGGTATCTCGACACCGCCGCTGTAGCGTGAGAGCAACTCGAAAGTACCGTTCATGTCC
>DASUPZ010000261.1:0-9920 GCA_036280855.1 Pyrinomonadaceae bacterium
AACCGCACTACGCCGCCCTGGAAGAACGAAGTATGGACCACGTCGCCGTCCTTCACTTCGCCCACGACTTTGAACTTCGGAAACTCGCGTTTCACTGCCATGGTCCATTGACGCCAGAAAGAATTTGGCACGTACTGCCACGTGTCCATGCGAATTCCGTCCAGGCCGGTCGTAGCGATCCACCACAAAGTATTTTGAATCAGGTAACGCGCAACTTCCGGGTCGTCCTGGTTCAAGTCAGGCAGGAAATCGAGAAACCAGCCTTGCATCGTCTCGTTTTTCAAACGCCGGACCGGGCGTGGATCGTGCAGCACCCACGTTTGAAACGAGTTCTTCAAATGACCCTTCTCCGTGCCGTTGAACCATGTAGGCGTCGGCGGGTCGTCAACCCACGGGTGAAATGGACCAGTGTGGTTCATCACCTGGTCCTGAATGATCTTCATGCCCATGCGGTGCGCGGCTTCGACGAGTTCGCGGACCTTTGCGTGTGTTCCGAAGTGTTCGTCAACCGCGTAGAAATCCTGCGGGTTGTAACCGTGAAATCCGGTGCTTGGTTTGTCTTCCTTCAGCTCGATGTGATTGAGATGATCGTAGTTGTCATACCACGGCGTCAGCCAGATCGCGGTGACACCGAGTTCTTTCAGGTAAGGCAGGCGATCGATCACGCCCTGCAGATCGCCGCCGTGGTAGTAAAACTTGTTCTTCCGATCATACAACCCGCGAGACTGCGGCGGATCGTTGTTTGACGGATCGCCGTCGGCGAAACGGTCGAGCATGATCAAGTACATCACGTCGTCAGGCGAGAAGCCCTGAAACATTCCGACCTGATTCAACCGTTCGAAGATTTCGAATTCGGCACGCGCCGAGCCGCGTGGCGTTGTGATCGAGAGCGCCCGCTTTCCCGGTGCGGCGTCGTTATGGATTGCAACGTCAACAAAAAGGTAAGTGCCGGTCTCGTTGCTTCTCGCGGATCCGATTTCGAATCCTGGTCCAATGGCTTCAACGCGCGCATTCTGCAGGTTTTTGCCGCGGATCATGAGGCGCACGGGATTGATCTGGCTCCGCGGCCACCAGCTTGGGGGATCTACTTTGAGAACCTGAGGCTCCTGGGCCGCGACAAAGACAGTACACAGATGAACGCAGATTAATAAAAGCAGGATCCGGCCGTAGAGTTCGGTCAGGCGTTTGAGACGGGAGGAGATCGTGTTGGTGAGTGCGCCTGATTTAAATCTCCAGGTCCAGTTTCCTTCGGTGCTGTTTGGCAAATTCATGCGTGCTTCGGTTCCGAGTCCGAGAAGGTCCTGTAACGGAATGATTGCTGTGTTCGCAACTGAAGCAAGCACAGTGCGAATGAAGTCCCAGTGAATTTCTTTGCCGTCGGTGTTCAGGTAGTCCATGCAAAATTTTCGTTCGCGTTCGATTTGGTCGGCGCTGCGAGTCGAACCTTCGCCGGCAACACTCTCAAACCAGCCGACGGTCGTGTCGTTATCGTGAGTGCCGGTGTAAGCGACGACGTTAGGAACGTAGTTGTGGGGCAGATCGATGTTCTTTGCATCGCTGCCGAAACCGAATTGCAGAATTCGCATCCCCGGAAAGCCGAACTCCTCGCGCAACTCAACCACGTCGGGAGTAATCACTCCGAGATCTTCGGCGATGAGCGGCAGCTCGCCGAGTTTCCTGCGGATCGCGGTGAACAATTCCCTGCCCGGCGCCTCAACCCATTGCCCGCGCTCGGCGGTCTTGTCGCCGCCGGGTATCTCCCAGCATGCAGCGAAGCCGCGGAAATGGTCCACGCGCGCGATGTCGACGACGGTCAACGTCGCGCGCACTCGCTCGATCCACCATTTGAAACCGTCACTCTGCATGCGCTCCCAGTTGTAAAGAGGATTGCCCCACAGTTGTCCGGTCTTGCTGAAATAGTCAGGAGGAACGCCGGCGACCACGAGTGGCTTTCCGTTTTTGTCCAGCTTGAACTGTTCGGGGTTGGTCCAGACATCAGCCGAATCATGGGCCACAAAGATCGGCAAATCGCCGACGATCCTGATGCCGCGATCGTTTGCATATTTCTTCAACGCAAACCACTGGCGGAAGAAGAGAAACTGGTAGAACATGTGCGCTTCGATCTGTTCACGCAGCTCGTCGCGTGCGCGTTCGAGGGCAGCGGGTGTGCGACGGACGAGCGACGGTTCCCACTCGTGCCATGCGACGCCGGCGTGTGCATCTTTGAGCGCGCGGAAGAGCGCGTAATCGTCGAGCCAGTGTGAGTGTTGTTGTGCAAACGTTTCGAAGGCACTGCGCAGCGTCGTGTCGGTGGTCTTTGTATAACGATCGTAAGCGCGCCGCAGCAGGTCGTCTTTACTCTCATGCGGCGCCGTCGAATCCAGCAATCCTTCTTTAACTAACTGTTCAGGACTGACGAGCCGCGTGTTACCGGCGAACGCCGAGAAACAAGCGTACGGTGAATCGCCATAACCCGTTGGTCCAAGCGGCAACACTTGCCACAGCTTCTGACCCGCGGCGACAAGGAAATCGACAAACTTGTAAGCTTCGGGGCCAAAATCGCCAACGCCATACGGACCCGGCAAAGACGTCGGATGCAGTAAAACCCCACTCACTCTGACAGGATTTGCATGATTCCCAAAATTTACAGAATTTTCTTTACTCAATTTGAAACCTTTAGAGCGATCGCCGTCTGCGCCGGAAGATTAATCACGACCTCACCATCAACCACGCGCCCATCCGCGGCTCCGATCAGCGGCATCAGTGTTACCCCGTCCTTCAATCCAATCGACGCCGCTGGAATCGTCACGCGCTTCTCCTGATTCTGCCTATTGAACGCCACAATCACGGTCTGATCCGCGTGCCGTCGCGCAAACACGTAAGCATCGTCGTCATAAAACAGATCGATCGTACGTCCCGATCTAATCGCCGCATGCTCGCGTCGCAATCGAATCCAGGAGCGCGTCCAGTCAAACATCGCTCGCTCTTGCGGCGTGCGTCCCTCGTTTGCAAAAGCACGCGCTGGAAAAAACCGGCGATTGTCCGGATCTTCCTTTCCCTCCATCGCGATCTCCTCGCCGGCATAAAGCTGCGGAGTTCCGCGCACGCTCAAAACAAAAGCGACGTGCATCATCGCACCCGCAGCCGTCGCACCTTCCAACGACAAAAACCGCGTCGTGTCGTGGTTGTTTGCAAGCACTGTGACTTTCGAAGGATCAGGATAGAGCGCGTCGTACTTCAGCTGATCGCGAAGCAACCGCACCGGGGCCTTGTTTGTGAAAACAAGCAGCGATGCGTTCCATAAAGCAAAATCAAAGACAGAGTCGAGCGTCGTGTCGATGCCGTCCCAACCCTTGTGACCGCCGATGAAAAACGCCGTGTGGGCCGAATCGCGCTCGAACACTTCCCCCACCATCCACAGACGCGGGTATTGTCGATGAAGCGCGGTCGAGAGATCGCGAATAAAGAAACGCGGCATGTACTGAATCGTGTCCTGCCTGATGCCGTCGATGCCGGTGACACCAACCCACCAGAGTGCATTCTGAATTTCGTAACGCGCGACTTCCGGTTCCTCCTGGTTCATGTCAGGCAGATCGTCGTTGAACCAGCCGTCGAGTACGTTTCGAAACTCGATTTGATTCGAGTGCGGCGACAGCAGCACGCTGTTTCTAAACTTGTTGAGGTCGTGCTTAGCGAGCGTGCCGTGAAACCAGTTGCTGAGCGGCGGGTCGTTGATCCACGGATGTTGCGAGCCGACATGATTTGCCACCTGGTCCTGAATGACTTTTATACCGAGCGCGTGTGCCTTTTGGACCAGTTCGCGCAACGTGGCGAGATCGCCGAAACGGTCTTCAACAGCGTAGTAATCGATCGCGTGATAGCCGTGATAGTAAGTGTTTGGGCACCAGTGTTTATCGCAACGGTTTACGCCGTTCCAGTTGTCGTGCCAGGGCGTTAACCAGAGTGCGGTGACGCCGAGGTCTTTGAGATACGAAAGCTGGTTGATGATGCCACGCAGATCGCCGCCATGAAAACCACGTGGGTTGTTTCGATCGTTTGCTTCGCGTGGCGAGTTTGCGGGCGAGTTGTTCGATGGATCTCCATCCGCAAAACGATCGATCATGATGAGATAGATCACATCTTCCGTAGTGATTCCCTGAAAGTTTGTGGAGTCGAGTGGAGATTCGATCGTGAATGGAATGGTTGTGCGGCCACTCGCGGTTTCGACCGTCAGTGGATACGCGCCCGGACGAACCGAACCGTCGATATTAACGTCTGCAAAAAGGTACGTGCCTTTTTCGTTGACTGAGATCCGCGATACGCGCAACGCCGGATTTGCAGAACTGACACGCGCGCCATTCAGGTTTGTCCCACGCACCAGCAGCCTGACTGGATTGATCGTGTGGTTGGCCCACCATGACGGTGGATCGACTTTCGTAACGGTTTGAGCTGACGCGGAAAAAGCGAATGCGAATACGAGTAAAAGGCCGATTTGAGGTTTTCTATGCAATGTGTTTGTACTGAAGCTACTAACGTTGTTCAGAGTTCAAGCTTTAGCTTGCCCGTGAGAGCAGCAGCCTAAAGGCTGAACTCTAAACTGTGAACTCTGAACTGGAGATCACATTGGGCTTCGCGGCTTCGCACTGTCGCCCGAGGCTGCCGGAGGCAATGGCGGTAAAGTCTCACCGTCTCTACCCATGCCGCTCGTCGCAGCATCGCCAAGCGGTGTCGCTCCGTGCCGGTTCACTTCGTCCAATCTCTTAAACTCCGCCAGCTCCCGATCCGCTTCGTCTTTTTTCTTCAGCCGCGAGTAGGCGAGGAACAGTTGATAGTGCACACCCGGATCCTTCGCGTTCAGTTCGACACCACGCTGCAATAGCGGCACCGCCTCGTCATACCTTCGCAACTTCACCAGCAGGCGACCGAGATCGTGATATGAAGGAAAACTCTTCGGATCGAGCTGGATGGCGCGCTTCAACAAGCGCTCAGCTTCGACGTTTTCACCGCGTTGACTCGCGATGTATCCGAGGTTTGAAAGTATGTCCGGATTGTCAGGCTGCAGTTTGAGTGCGTGCTTGAATGCTGCGACTGCCTCATCGTAACGCCCCTCAGCGCGACCTGTGTAGCCCAGTAGAAAATAAAGGTTGTGGTTATCAGGATAACGCTGCAGCGCCTGAGTGAAGACCTGGCGTGCGCGTTCGTAACGCTGGCCGCGCACATTCGCGACTCCGAGCCGGAGGTAATACACAAGCTGGCCCTGCGCCTGCTCGAGTGCTTTCTCATAGAACGGGATCGACTTCTCCGCGAGCTTATTTTTCAAAAGCTCTTCGCCGATCATGAAGTTGGCTTCGGCAAACACGGGCCGCAGCTCGAGTGCTTTGGTCCAGTGCGTGAGCGCGGCTTTAGTGTCACCCTGCGCTGACGCGATCAGTCCGAGACGGTAATAAGGATCCGCCTCTGCGGGCTTTAAGGCCAACGCAGACGACATTGCTTGTTGCGCTTCGTCGAGGCGATCGAGGTTGTAGAGCGCGAGCCCGAGGTTGTAGAGCACTTCGTATGTTTGCGGTCGCAGTTCATTCGTACGCTGAAAGAGACGCACCGCTTCAGCATACTCGTGCGCTTCGGCAAGGCTCAGCGCCAGGGTGAACAGCACCTTCGGATCATTGGCCGCAAGTCCTTCCAGTCTCTTGGAAAGATCTAATGCTTCTTTGCGCCGATCCGCGTGAACGTATGCGTTTACAAGCGTCAGGATCAAAGCTACATCCGCGTGATCCGCGTTCGCGGCTTTCTCCAAAAGCGGAACGGCGCGTTTGAAGTCTTTGCGGGCTGCGTAAAGAGCGCCGAGATTGAAGATGGCACGTTCGTGACGCGGATCGATCACCAGCACTTTTTCAAACTTAGCAATCGCCTCGGAGGCGCGATTCGTTCGTGCGAGAAGCACACCGAGATTCGATAACGCACTCACGAGATTCGGTTTCAGACGGAGCGCAGCCTCGTATTCTTTCTCAGCCTCGCCGATCATGTTGCGCTGATCGAGAATCACGCCGAGCAGAGAGTGGGCCTCCGCATTTTTCGGATTCGTGGTGAGCAATTTCCTGGTCGCGTCTTCAGCTTCTTCAAGCCTGCCTGACT
Organism: Pyrinomonadaceae bacterium; assembly: GCA_036280855.1. Lineage (GTDB taxonomy): Bacteria > Acidobacteriota > Blastocatellia > Pyrinomonadales > Pyrinomonadaceae > PSRF01. The sequence continues at coordinate 6,133 of DASUPZ010000261.1, forward strand.
GGACCAGTCTCCCTATCTCACTCAACGCAGCATCAGACGCCGGGCGCGACGCACGCTGCGGCGCCGCCATACACATGGCACTCGCAATCAAACACAAACACAGGCTGCGAATTAAAATCATTGCGCAATTTATTCAGCCACAAAGAAGCACAAATGCACAAACGATTCAACTGAATGCGTTTGTGCTTTCTGTGCCTCTTTGTGGCTAACCTTAAAAGATGAGCTTGAGGGAGAACTCCATCTGCCGGCGCCGCTGCTCACTGATGTCGCGCGCGAAATCGCCCGCGTTGTTGATGTCCCCATTCGGCGACGAACGATTCACGCGGTTCAGCACGTTGTACGCCGAGAACCGGAATTGAACGTTGAACGCCTCGCTGATCGCCGTAATCGGGAAGTTTTTGAACAACGAAGTATCCCAGTAAAACTGCGGTCGCCCACGGAAGACGTTGCGGCCCAGCGAGCCAATGTGCGGGCTGTTTGCATCGCCCGGGAAGATCCGCGTCGTCGCGCAACGGAATGCCGCACGATTCAACTCAAGCCCCTGAGCTTCCTGGTCCGCGGTCGGATCCGGATCGCCGATCAGATCCACACGACCACCGTTGCAGGTGACGTTGAACACTGGTCCACTCTGCCACGTCACGATGTTGTTGAATTGCCATCCACCAACTGCAACGTCGAGAGCCTGAGGCATGTCACTGCCCCAACGCCTGCCCCGTCCAAGGGGGAAATCCCAAACATTCGCGAATGTAAACCGGTGCCGGACATCGGTGTCGGCATTGCCGCGGTCGAGCTCAGGCCGCGTGGGATCGTCCGGACCACAGTCGCGAGCACTCGCGCCGTTCGAACAAATGCCTCCCGGTGAGTCGTCGATCGCGTGCGCCCACGTGTACGACGTCAGCAGCGACAATCCTCTCGTGAACCGCTTCTCGAGCTTGTTTTGCCAGGCGTTGTAATTCGATTTGCCGCGATAACGTGTAGCCGTGATTGGACCAATGCCGAGCACCTCGCGCGCTCCCGGTCCACCTTCGTCATTGCCGGTCCCGATGTTCTGGAGCACCAGAAGATTTCGGCCAAGCGAACCGACGTAAGCAGTCTCTGCCATCCAACCCGGTGAAAACTCATACTGGAAGGTCAGGTTGTACTGGTGATACAGCTCATCCGTTCTATTCGGATCGTTGAACAGGATGAGACCGCCCGTTGTGGGTGCGGCAAAACTCGATCCTGGCGCCGCCACGGAAAACGGCGCGGTCGGAATGCCATTGTCGAAAGGATTGCGCGACTGGAAAACAGCAGGACAACCGCCTGGGTTAGTGATCGGAGTGCAGGCATAACTGCCGGCGCCCGTGCCCGGATTAGCTGTCAGCGGCTGAGCGGCGCTGACGTCGGTTGCGTATAAAATTCCATACCCGCCACGCATCACCAGGGTCTTGTCGTCTTTGAAACCACTGTAAGCAAAACCGATGCGTGGTCCAAAATTATTCTTGTCGGTGTGGGCCAGGTCGCGACCGCCCGGTGCATTCTCGCCCGCCATCTGGATAGTGTGGGTCGCGGGATCAAAATTACCCTGACGATCGTAACGCTCTGTCGGCGCTGTGAAGATGTCGTAGCGCAAACCGAGGTTCAACGTCAGATCGGTGTTGACTTTCCAGTCGTCCTGCACGAAGAACGCGATTTCTTTACTCGACTGATAGTACGGACCACCCGGATCGCCGCGCCCTACGAAGCCGGGCTGGTAACCGAGCAGGAAGTTCGCGAGCGACGAACCCGTATCGTTTGGTCCGATGCCGTTGTAGTTGCCGGAAACGAAACCGCTGTTAGTCGTGCCGTACTGGTAATTGCCTTTCGTGCCGTTGTTGCGGCCGCCGTCGTAGTTGCTGTTTTGCCTGACGCGATAATCGCCGCCAAACTTGAAGGTTGAATTTCCCTTGATAACGGTGACAGCATCTGCGAAGTGGAAGTTGTTTGAAAGGAAATAGAATGGACCACCGTCGCCGGTGAACTCGGTCGCGCGGTCAGTTCCGGTCAACTCGTCGACGATGCCGACGAGCACGATGCCGCTCGAGTTTGGTCCAAGATTGATGTTCGGCGCGCCGAGATTTGCGGAAACGGTTGGACTGAACCCGCCCGTGCCGTTGACGCCGGTGTTGAAGATTCCGATCTGCACTCTGGTGTAACCGAAGCGCGCGTCGTTCACTACAGTCGGCGAGAAGATGTGCGTGTTTCCGAGTGTGAAACCTTTCGAGTTGCCAAACTCATCGCCTGCCGATGGACCAGCGGGAAGATCGTTTCCCGTGGGCGAAGTGCCGAGCGGGAAGAAGTTGTCGCGCGAACGCGCCGTGTCGGATTTACTGTAGCGGCCGAAGATCGTGTTGCTGGCGGTGATGTTGTGATCGATGCGGATGTCGTAACTGTCGACGTTCGCACCTTCCGTGCGATTCGTTACGAAGTTTCGTCCTGGTCCCGGAAGATTAGGCAGCGGGAACGAATTCACGTAATTGCTCGCGAAGCTGGAGAACGGACCACAAGTCGGGCAGTTGCGTAGATCGTTTCCGGGAATGGGTATGCCTTGCGGCGAAAAGATTGTTCCGATTGGAGCAGTGACCGTGCCGCCGCTTGCAAGCCTGTACTCACGACTCGTTCCCGGTTGCAGCAGCTCGCCGAAATCGCCGACGCGCATTCTCGCCGTTGGCACAGGCACCGACTGCGGATCGCCCGTACCGCCGAAGATGGGCGTGCTGTTGCGTTGACCGTTGAGTGAGAAGAAGAAGAACGAACGATTGCGCCCGTTATAAAACATCGGGCCACCCTCACCGAAGCGCGGCAGGAAAATTGGACCACCAACAGTGCCGTAGAAATTGTGCGTGACGTAATTCGGCACCGGGGGCGACGTGGGATCGTCGAAGCGACTCGCAGCAGCGCTCAAAAATCTTCCCTGGTAGATCTCGCCGACAGTGCCGTGAATGTCATTCCCGCCCGACTTGAACGTCGTCGAGATGACGCCGCCGCCCGCGCGCCCTGACTCTGCGGACGGAACGCTCGACTCGATCTTGAATTCGGCAATCGCGTCGGGATTCGGATAGATCGCAATCTGTCCAAACTGCGATTCGTTGTTGTCGACGCCGTCGAGCGTGAAGTTGTTGTTAGTTGCGCGTGCGCCGTTGATGACCAGGACCGAGCCACCTGACTCACGAAAACGCGTGGCTTCAGTGTTGTTCTGACCGCCGCCGCCGGCCACGAAATTGCCGCCGCCGCCGAGTAGACCGAGGTTGGGTCGCAAAACGCCGGGAGATAGTCCAGCGAGGAGCGTGAAATTTCTTTGTGAGATCGGAAGATCGGTAACCTGCCGTCCCGTGATCAAGTCGCCGCGAACACTCGTTTCGCTCTCAACGAGGGGCGCCGCCTCGGCCGTAACTGTCACATTCGTAGGGCCGGTTGCAATCGTGGTGAACTTCACCTCGAGAGGCGTGCGCGAGTTGGTCTCCACCTGCACTGCCTCGACGGTTATAGTCTGAAAGCCTGTGCCCTCGACGGTGACGTTGTAACGTCCCGGATCGAGATTCGTCACGGTAAACGTGCCGTCCTCGGTGGTGTCGGCGGTGCGCACCTCGCCCGTCTGTACGCTGGTGACTTTCACCTGCGCGTTGGCAACGAGTGCGTCGTTTGGATCTTTAACGGTTCCGACGATGGCGCCTTTATTACTTTGGGCAAGGGCTGTGATTGCGAAAGTGGAGAGCAGCAGTCCGATCCACACAAGCCGGACTATGGCGAGCGGCTTTCTCATTTAAATA
>DASUPZ010000262.1:0-5484 GCA_036280855.1 Pyrinomonadaceae bacterium
CGGGAAGATGCTTCGTGAAGAGATTGTAGGAGAAGATGGCAAAAAATTTAGTCATAGTTGAGTCGCCGGCGAAGGCGAAGACGATTAACAAGTACTTGGGAAAGGACTACCTTGTTAAGGCCTCGATAGGCCACATCAAAGATCTGCCTTCGAAAGGTCTCGGAGTTGACGTCGAACACAATTTCGAACCTACTTACGAACTGATCCCCGACTCAAAGAAACGCAACAACAAAAAGATCGTTGCCGAACTGAAGAAGGCGGCGAAAGAAGCTGAAGCGATCTACCTGGCCGCCGACCCTGACCGTGAAGGCGAAGCGATCTGCCAGCACCTCGCGGAAGAAATAGTTCCGAAGAGACCAGCCAAACCCGCGTATCGCGTGATGTTCAACGAGATCACAAAGCGCGCGGTCAACGAAGCTTTCGAACATCCACGCCAGATCGATGGAAACCTCGTGGATGCACAACAGGCGCGTCGCGTACTCGATCGTTTAGTTGGTTACAAAGTCTCGCCGCTGCTATGCCGGACGATTGGTGGACGTTTGAGTGCCGGTCGTGTGCGGTCAGTCGCGTTGCGAATGGTGGTGGAGCGCGAACGCGAGATCGAGAAGTTCGTCAAAACCGAGTATTGGACCATCGCGGCGAACCTCAGTTCGAAACTTCCGCCTGCGTTCGATGCACGGCTGTTCAAGATCGACGAACAGACGGTGAAAACTTCCGGCTTTGAGCAGGAACTCAAGAAGAACGAGATCCTGATAAACGAAGAAGCAAAAGCCGGCGAGATCGTTGCGGAAGCTGAGAAGCAAACTTTTGTCGTTGGAGATGTGACGACAAAAGAACGGAAACGCAATCCGGTTCCGCCGTTCATCACTTCAAAACTTCAGCAGGAGGCTTCGCGCAAGCTCGGCTTCCCGGTGAAGAGGACGATGATGATCGCGCAGAAGCTTTACGAAGGCATCGAACTTGGACCAGAAGGCTCCGTCGGTCTCATCACCTACATGCGAACCGACTCCACACGCGTTTCGGATACCGCGCTCGGTGAGGTGCGCGATTACATCGAGCGGCAATACGGCGCCAATTATCTTCCCGAGAAGGCGGTTCACTATCGCTCGAAGAAAGACGCACAGGATGCGCACGAAGCGATACGTCCGACGGAAGTCGTTCGCACGCCTGATTCCCTCGCCAAGTTTCTAAAACCGGAAGAGCTGAAACTCTATCGTTTGATCTGGCAGCGCTTTGTCGCGTCGCAGATGATGCCGGCAGTGTTCGATCAGACAACGATCGACATTCAGGCCGGCAGGTTCATCTTCCGCGCTACCGGTTCCGTGCAAAAGTTCGACGGCTTTTTGAAGATCTATCAGGAGGGCCGCGACGAAAAGACCGAAGAAGATGAGGAAGCCGAACGCACGTTACCGATGGTTGAAAAAGGCGAGACTCTGAATCTCAATTCGATCACGTCCGAACAGCATTTCACCGATCCGCCGCCACGTTACACGGAAGCGACACTCGTCAAAGCGCTCGAAGAGAAGGGCATCGGACGTCCTTCAACTTACGCGGCGATCATGTCGACGATTCAGGAACGTGAGTACGTTGAAAAGATCCAGAGTCGTTTTCATCCGACGGCGCTCGGTAAGACAGTCAACGATCTGCTCATCGATGGCGGTTTTGACGATCTTTTCAACGAGAGTTACACCGCGCGCATGGAAGAGGAACTCGACGAGATCGAGGAAGGGAAGATTAAGTGGACCAAGGCGCTGCGCGAATTTTACGACAAGTTTGAAGGCGACCTGAAAGAATTTCAGACGTACGTCAAAGACATAAAAGAGAAGAGCGTGCCGACCGAAGAGGTGTGTTTGAAGTGCAACACGCCGGGGATGGTCCAGAAGTGGGGACGGTTTGGACCGTATCTGAAGTGTCTTAACTGCGAAGCGACGCGTGATGCCGAGCCGCCGCCAGGTACAGACGGCGCTTCGGGTAATTCAGCCGAGCCGCAGGCAGCGGGTGAAGAAGCTGAACCGGAAGTTTGCGAGTTGTGTGAGAAACCGATGCAGATGAAGCGCGGGCGTTTTGGTCCGTTCCTGGGCTGCACAGGTTATCCGGAGTGTCGCAACATCAGGAAGATTGGGAAGACCGGTGTCGCGGCGCCTGCGCCGGTTCCGCTCGACGAGAAGTGTCCGGTTGACGGCGCGCAACTGGTGAAACGTTTCGGACGGTTTGGCGAGTTTATCTCGTGTTCGAATTATCCGAAGTGTAAGTACATCAAGCAGGAGACTGTCGGCGTTTCGTGCCCGCGGCCGGGTTGCAAGGGCGAACTGGTCGTGAAGAAATCGAAGCGAGGGAAAGTGTTTTACGGGTGTTCGGAGTATCCGAACTGCAACGTGGTTTACTGGGACAAGCCCGTGCTGGAGACGTGTCCGCAGTGTAACGCGCCGTTGTTGCTGGAGAAGACGACGAAGAAGCAGGGAACGTTCCGGTATTGCGCGAACAATGAGGAGTGTGGGTATCGATCGAACGAGACGCCCGAGCCGATCGTGAAGCCACCCGCAACACGCCCGAGTAGATCTGCAAGTTAAAAATAGGTCCTATAAGTCCTATAGGACCTATATGGACGTCAGCACTTGCCAAGAATTCCGCGGCGGGTGCAGTATTAGCCGTCCACCTTTCTTTTTGACCAAACAATTCGAGGAGAACCACCCATGATGCTTCGGCGCTATACAGCAGTAGTGCTGCTCCTGCTCTTCTTAGCCTCGCCCGCGACGCTGCTCGCGCAAACACAACCTGCTCCCACACCTGACCCAAACGACCCGATTCAAAAAATCAAGGACGAAGGCATGAATCGCTCGCAGGTGATGCAAACGATGAGCTACCTGAGCGACGTCATCGGCCCACGCCTGACAGCATCGCCCGGCATGAAGCGCGCGAATGAATGGACGCGCGATCAGTTGACGAAGTGGGGTCTGCAAAACGCACGTCTCGAGTCGTTTGGACCATTCGGCCGAGGCTGGGAGCTGAAAAGATTCTCAGCACAGGTGATCGAACCACTCGCGATTCCGTTGATCGCCTATCCAAAAGCGTGGTCGCCGGGTTTCTCGAGTCCAATCATTGCTGACGTCGTCTATTTCGACGCGCGGACCGACGCAGATCTGGAAAAGTTCAAGGGCAAGCTGAACGGGAAGATCGTTCTCACGGCTCCGATGCGTGAAGTGCCTGCACATTTCCAGGCGCAGGGCACACGCCTCACTGAAAAAGAGTTACTCGCACTCGCAGACGCACCCGAGCCACGCACGGGCGGCGGTCGCGGAAACTTTGGCAATAATCCAAACGCGCGTGCGGCGGCTGAGTTTGCCGCAAACAAGTTGCGTTTCTTCCAGGCTGAGGGTGGGGCGTTGCTAATCGATCCGAGTCGGGGCGACGGCGGAACGATCTACGTGCAGTCGGCGAGCGTTCCTCAACCCGTGCGCGATCCAAATGCGCCACAGACTCGTGGCATCGCTGCTTACGATCGCAGTGGTCCAAAGCTGACTCCGCAAATGGTCCTGTCGATCGAGCATTACAACCGCATCGTTCGCATGTTGCAGGCCGGCGCCGCTGTGAAAATGACAGTGGATCTGTCAGTAGCGTGGCAGGATACTGATCTGATGGGCTACAACACGATCGCCGAGATACCGGGCACCGATCTGAAAGATGAGGTCGTCATGCTTGGTGGGCACATGGATTCGTGGCACTCGGGCACCGGCGCTACTGACAACGCTGCGGGTGTGGCAGTTGCGATGGAAGCAGTGCGAATTATCCAGACGCTCGGCTTGAAACCACGGCGCACGATTCGCGTGGCGTTGTGGAGTGGCGAAGAACAAGGACTACTCGGTTCGCGTGCTTACGTCGCACAACATTTAGGCAGCATGCAGAACCCTGCGACTTCAGCAGCGCCTGCGACCGGCGGCGCCGCCACAAATGCAAATGGCAATGGCAACGGAAACGGCGCGACACCTCAGACTGGCCCAGTGCTCGTGAAGAAAGCGGACTACGAGAAGTTCAGCGCCTATTTCAACCTCGATAATGGCACTGGAAGAATTCGCGGTGTTTACCTGCAAGGCAACGAAGCTGTTCGCCCGATCTTCCGGCAGTGGCTGGCGCCGTTTAGAGACCTGGGCGCAACGACGCTCTCGATCTCAAACACCGGCGGCACAGATCATCTCGCGTTTGACGCGATCGGCTTGCCTGGATTTCAGTTTATTCAGGATGACATCGAGTACGACACGAGAACGCATCACTCAAACCAGGATGTGTTCGATCGCATTCAAGCGGACGACATGAAGCAGGCGTCGACGATCATGGCGGCATTTGTTTACCAGACCGCGATGCGCGATCAGAAACTCCCGCGCAAGCCCGAGCCGGGAACCCGCTAAATCGGTTTTTAAAATCCGTGTAATCCGCGGCAACGGATTACACGGATCTTTTATTGATTACGTTCCAACGAAGGTTGATACTTCGAATTCGAAGTGTTTGCATTCGAAGTGCTTGCATTCGGCAGACGATCGCCGATGAAGTTTCGCAGCGAAGTGATCAGCGCCGGTAACACCACTGTCTTCGCCGTGTTCGACAACTCCTGGACCACCGCGTTGCCTATATTTCCTGCTTCCTCGCGAACCCGCTCGAACGCAGGCGTGTTGGCCACTTTCTGAAAGAATCCCGGACCCGAATCGTGCCCGTTACTCTCTTTGCTCCTGAATCCTGTTTGAGGAGTACTCATTGCCGCTGCACTCCCCGCCAGTGATTGCGCAGAATACTGTCGCGCCTCCTGGTCGTAACGATCGATCGCCGTCGAATAAGCCGATTCCTCGCCTTTTGCATATCCCGCAATGCAATATCCAACTGCGAAACCCACGCCCATGGCTCCCGCGCTCCATGCGACGGGTCGTTTCTTAAACTGCTCACGCCAATCGAGTGTGTCTTTCACGGCTTGAACCTGATTTGCAACGGTCTCTTTTATTTCGGTAACTGTATTCGAGATTGAATCTCGTGCCTCGCCCAAACGGCGTTGAAGTTCCTCTTTGGAAGGCTCCTCAGCCGTGTGATCGTAATCTTGAGCGCGATCTTGCGCACGAGCCAGGCCTAGAGTTCGTTCTTCAGCCATTGTTTATCCTTTCTCAGTTCTGCAACTGTTCTTTGTGGCACCAGATCCTGTTTCGCCAAACGGTTCTTCATCAGCAGGACAACGATAGCGCCAACTAAAACGTAGAAGCCGCCGGTTACGACAAACCCCAACGCGAAGCTGGCGGGCTGGCTAAAGTTGGCTTGCGCGAACAGGGTCGATACCGCAAAAGCAATCGCCACATTCAGCAACGCAAAACCAACAATCGCGATTACGGCGCCCACGCCGATCATGGTGATGTTTCGAGCGTAGGCCTGTGCCTCCTCCTTGATCTCCACCTTGAATAACGCGAGCTGAGAATTGAAGAGGTCCATCACGTCGTCGCCGAGGCGACT
>DASUPZ010000263.1:0-7426 GCA_036280855.1 Pyrinomonadaceae bacterium
GGAGGCGCTGTAGTTCGTTAACACGGTTATGCGTCATAGATACCTCAAACCCTGGAGTGCGGCGACTTGTCGCCGCTTTCACATCGATCGCGCCTGGTCGAGACCAAAGCGGCGCCAGGCCGCCGCACTCCAAGGAGTTACGCTCTAGTGCCGAGCAGAAATTCACCCACTGAGGACTCCTCGTAATAATCAACACCAGCCGCGTGCGCAAACACATCTGAGTTCCCGGAACCCACGGCGCACGGCGCGAGACCCATCGCTGTCGCCACAAGGTACATCGTCTGGAAGAGCACGCCGGTGTTCTTGAGCGTGGCCGCATACGCCATCGACGAGTACTTCCACGATATGCGCTGAAAGCGGGCCGCGACGATGATCAGTATTTGTATCTTCTCGCGAGGCACCGTCGTACCTTGGCTCGCATCCATCAACAAACTTTCCGTATGCGCCGAGGGTGCGGAGATTTTTCTTAGTTGGTGTGTTTGCGGTTCGTAGTGGTAATGACCTGGATCCAGATCTTCGCAAGCGTTGCTCACCACGTACAACTCGAGTTCGTAAAGACCACCGGCCGCAGGATAAGGTCGTTGGGCCACTTCAATCTCGATCATTCCGCGCGGAGAAGGTTTGCGGATCAACGCCTGTTCCTTCACTCTTCCGACGCGATAAAGAAACTCGCCTAACTGATTGATCGTGATCGGCGACGAATCGTACTCACGTATCGAGCGACGTTCTTCCTGCACGCGCGCGAGGGGAACGTCGTCCCGCTTGAGGCGATCTAATTCCGGGCGATACAGATCTATAAGTTCCCCTGTGGTAACGGGCTTCAGCGCCGGTGGCTGATCGAGAGTGCCGAGGAATTTAAAGGCCGCGCCCGAAGGATAATCATGCCGTCCCTGGCGGCTGCGACTGTGGAAAAGCAGGTCGTGAAACTCCCACGTCATCAGCATGGTGTTTTCGTCTTCGAGTGTTGTGCCGTTTTCGCCGCAGAGTGAGGTCATTCCGGCAGCCGCCAGTAGCGCGATCAACTGTTGAACTGAATCCGCCGGCAGGTAACTACACTCGTCGATCAATTCCACTGCGGTGTGCGGGCGAGACAAAGCATGGACCAGCACTGCCGCCCGCGCGTCATGTAGAACAATCCGTGCATGGGCCAAAGGCGATTCCACGATCATCTCGCCGTCCACCGCGTGCAGGTACACAAAACGCGAGAGGGCGAATCGATCGTTCGGCTGAAGATCCGGCTCGGAGTAATAAAAACCCGGCGAGATGGGCAAAAGCGAAGCGAGCCTTTTATCGTCTAATCGTAAAGACCTCACGAGCCAGCCTAACTGGTCCAGGCTACGCAGGTAGTAACGAAATTTCGCCAACGCCAGTGGTCCATCTGTGGGCGCAATCCCGGCAGCAAGTAAGTCCTCTTGTTCGCCAACGCCGGCGATCGATTCGAAGGCAGTCTGCGTCGCTTCGGATATACCTTTCAACGTCGCACTTCGCGTTTCATCTCGAAGTACGAGACTGGCGTCGTCGAGCCGTTCAAGCGTTACCCTCTCGCGTACAGACAGAAACAGAGTCATTAGACCAATTACAGGAAGATCGGAATTGGATTCAATTCTTCTTCGGTGAGAGGGGCCGGCAGCCATCCGAGTGAGACTGGCGCTTTGTAGAGACGTCCCGGGGCGAGGCGAGCGTGACAGTGCCTGAGACCGGGAACGATCACTTTTACCACGGGCAGGCCGATGTCCGGGCGTGTTTGATCGAGCACCAGCATCTCGAAACCGAGTCGTTCGACGAGGGCCTGACAGGCGAGTACGTCATCTTTGATGTCGTCGGTTTTATCAACCGGGAACTCGCTGACGCGTCGCGGGGACACGTTTGTCAGCGGCGTTAGATAAGGTTGGTTCTCGAGCGTCGCCGTCTTGAGCCACGCGATGGTTTCATGATCCTTGAGTATTGGTTCTGAATTGATCTTGCGCTCTTCCGGAAGAACCCAGGTCAGCATCTGATTCATTTCCGTCACGGCCCGACGCAACGCGATGACGGGATCGAGATGCGCCCCGAAGCCCATAATGATTCGATCATGCGGGCCCTTTGTGTAACGAGAGAAAGCTCCGAAGACGGGAACCTGCAGATCGTTTGTTATATCGAGTGCCCAGAGATCGCGATCGTGGCGTTCGAGAAAAGAGCGAAGCTTATCGAGGTATTCATCTTCAAAGCTGCTTATATCTACCGCGGGTCGTTGGATGCGGTTGTACCACCAGATTCCCATTGCATCTCGTTCGACCAGTTCTAAAAACCCCTGGAAAATTGCTTCTTCAAGAGTATTGCCGGCCGCGTTGCCGTTTGAGTCGGCCCTGAAATACATCTTTTCCGGTGCCCTCGGGTAGGCGTAATAGCAAAGTCCCGTCGGCAGGTAGCGCATGCATTGATTGGTCATGGACCATACCGGCGTCCACTCGACTTCTTCCTGCTCGTCGAAAGGCACAGGGACGTTATTAAAACGAGAACGCCGTGCGTTCCAGATAGTGCGATCGCGATACTGCTTCTCGCTAAACTCCATGGAGCGGTACGGATGAATCGCCGTCGAGCCAAGTTCTTCGAGGCGCGCGCGCCGGCGCGGTTCGTACCCTTGAAAATAACCGGAGTATCGCTCAATCGCTTCGCACAAACCGCTCGCCTTTGCCTGCGCTTCAGTGACGCCTTTACCCGCACTCTTGCTGCGGAAATGGACCCGCAAAATATCACTGCTCCAATTTTGAATGGCCCTGTTATCGCCTGCGATATAGACGTTGACGATTCCATCCTCCGGCATGTCGCAACGTTTCAGCTCGCTGATAATGCCGGTGATTGAACTGATGTGATTGTCGTACCTTTGCAGCGTCTCTTCCGGAAGAAACGCGCGATGCCCGCCGTCTGAAGTGAAAACCTTCCGGCAACTTTGCAAGACTACCGGCTTGACCGCATCTTCGGACAAAATGCCGGCGTCGCCACACGCGGGGCAGAACGGTCGTCGAACCAGCTTGTGGGTCCGCATCTCCCACGATTGCAAGTGGAGACTGAGAACTTGCCCCTCGAGCTCGGGGAGCTCACCGCGCGAGACCCATTCCGCGATCCTCGTGGCGGCCATGCCGTAAGCCAGTTGCCGCGTGGCCGCTGTCTCAGCGCGTGGAATGGGAAACAGTTCGGTGCGGTTGAGGTTGCGTTGAACTATGGTCTCTATTTCGCGATGACCCTGGATACGTTGCGCGAGGCAGGCCCAACACCCGGTGATGCCTGGTCTGAATATCGGACCGATCAAGATCTCGTGGCCCACAGGTTTTATCAATATCCATGTGCGCCCGCTCTTGAGTGCTTCCTCATTGAATGTCCCCAGCTCGTTGCGCAGGTAATCGTCAGTTAAAACGACTCCGAGTTGGCCCGCCTCGCTCACCTGCACGTGCATCGACTTTAACAGCTCGACGAACGGTTCGATTTCAAGTGACGCCGGCGACGTGACCGAGACTGTCGTTGTTGATCGGCGGCGTGCGCCCGTTATGGCATCGACGCCCTTAAAAGCCCAGAAGACCTCCTCGCCGGCGGTCAACTTTTCTTCTTGATCGTTTGGAGCTTCTTCTATGTAACCCTGCTGCTCGAGGAGCGTGAGGGCGTAATAGATGTGAGCAGGCGAGCCTTCGTTTTTGAGACGATTCACGAGGTCGTGCGTCGTCAAGCGCCCATCGAGAAGGGGCACAAGACACTCAAACATTCTTCCGGCGAGTTTGATGGGGCCACTTTCTGAAATCAGAAAGGTCCCCTCGCCGGGAACAGTCTCAGCGTGAAAGTGAGCTTTGAGTCGAGGTCGTTCGAGCATCGGCCTCTTATTTAAGTTACCGCCACCGCGTTAAAAAGAGCACACGGCATTAGCGGACCAACACCAGGAGGCGTCGTCCGACCGGAAATCAGATATTTCCATGTCAGCAGGCTTGCCTGGCAGAACGAAGTAATTGACCTGATCAGTGTCCTCGACAACCTTGACGGCGACCCCAGGCTGAACTTGAACACCATTCTCCTGAAGCACTGTCGCAGGGTCGGCAAGCAAACGTTGTTTGAAGTCTGGGTCCGTCCAGGCTTTCAATATGACTTCACCCATTTGGTTGGCGACGGCTTTTTTGTCTGATGAATCGTACGACGACGACATTTTGGGATCCTCCTAATATGGGTTAACTGAGTTGTAGTTTTCTATGGCACGCACGCAGTAGAGTTTTTCCAACACGTTTTTTAGCAGCGAGCTGCTGCCCGTGCTTTCCTGAATAAGATCCTTCACGCGAAAAGCTGATCCGGTGTTGAGCCGGTCAATCATCTTTGTAACGTCCTGCGACTCTCTGAGAGTGAACGAGTGACCGTTTGCGGAACAGGCGATTTGGCCGTCGCTCCAGGGCAGCCAGACGATCGGATAATCCGCACGCGTATAGACGAGTTCATCGTCCCCGAGAGTTCGTGGCGGCAGCGGTGGCGGAACTTTGAGAAAACCGAAACCGGTGACCCGGTTCAGCCATGCGAGTTTCTGTGCCTGTTCGATGTCTGCACTCAAGCTGACTTCTCTCAAGACGTTAATGGCCGTTTGCATCTCAACCGGCATGTCGGTCGCACTTTGCCGAAGGCTGTTTGGATCAAACGGGTATGTGTTTACCCGCGGCGCTCCACCAGGACGATCGCTGACCAGACGAATCAAGTGTCTCACCACATCGGCGAATGGTTGATAGTTGAGACGAAGGCCAAGGCTGATCGAGGCAGAGTATTCACCGGCCGATTCACCGACGTGCCAGTGGCTTGAAGGCCAGTAGATGATGTCGCCAGGCTCACCTTCGAGAACGATTGCATCGTCGAGAAACGGCTCGTAATCGACGGTACAAAACAGGTCGCCTTTCGCTGCAAAGCGTTCATATGGCCACGCAAATATCTTCTTGCGGCCGGCCAGGATGAACATGAACACGCTTGCATCGTCTTTATGCAAACCAAAGCTGGTCTGCGCATGGTTTCGCAGGAAGACGACGGCTTCCGACTTTTCTGCGGGAATGCCGGTGAACTCATACAGGCCGCGAAAGAAGTCGCGCATGCGCATCCATAAAGAAATGCTGTGTGCCTGAAATTGATGAACGATTAGTTCAAAAGGCTTGCCGGACAACTGGAGAGTGACACGGTTTACGTAACCTTCCACAGAGCCATCGTTAACGCCGGGAATGTAGCGTTCAAGGTCGGTCATCACTTGAGCGTTTTCGACGTTGAGCCTGAGCTGGGCCTTACGTTCGACCGCCAACCTCGATTTGCCTCCGTCCTTACGGTAGTCATTGCCTGCTTCAACTAATGCGTCAAAGAACTCTTCGTGCGTCGCAAGGTGCGAGTCAAAGGGCCGCTTGATTACGAGAGGCGCCTTTTCCCAGTGTTGCTCGACGAAGTTTGACCAGAAGCTGCGGGACAAAGAAAACTCGACGGTTCTGCTGGCGCTGATCTTCGACATCGGGTGCGGGTCTGAGGAAAGAGCCAAACTTGTCTGTCCAGAATTGAGTGCGGGCCTATTATCAGCCTGGACGGTCAATGAAGCAAGGAACTTGCACGTGAAAGCAGGCGGACTGGTCAGTTCTTTTCAAAAACCATCACTTCGGCAGCCCCGTCGAGTTCGTAAGTGAGCGCAAGGCCGGAAGACAAATCAAACTTTGTCACCGCTTCAAGTTGTTTCAAGAACCGGTTCTCGATTGCCATCGCAGGTTCGGCGCAGGCCATACGCGTCGAGATCGTTGGGCCAACCTTGATCGAACCACTTGCAGGTCCTTCCGTAACCGTGCTCGAATATCGATTGCAGCCGCTTCGACCGACAAATTTGCCATTCTCGAACGTGAGAGTAACAGCAGGTGATGCAGGTGCAGGCTCATCGCGTTTCCATGCTCGCAAAGTCCATTCAATTCCGGCAATCGAGTCGAGAGTTTTCGCCTGAGGCATTTCGTTTTTGAAGAGAAAGTTTTGGTTGACCCAGCCGGAAAGTCCGTTGTGTTTGACCGGCACCCAGAGCGCGCGTCCGCTTAGTTTGCCTGGACCAGTGATGCGCACGCCTTTAGCGTCGGAAGCTAAACGTCCGACTTCTTTTGCGTTCACTCCGGGCGCGGCGCGCACTGCGAGGCCGTCGCTGGTATTGAACACGGAATAGCTTGCACGTTGGTCGAGACGTCGAGTGGTTGCTGGTCCCTTCTTTCCAGTTGCTACGTCGACGACAACCCAACCTTCCGGAGGGGCTGTTCTCGGCGGATCCGCGCCCGTTGAATTGATGCGGAAGTAGTAGATCTTCGTGCCGTCAGTAGACCACTCCAACTTATCGTCGAAAACCACGTCCCATCGCGCGGTGAACTTCCGTTTCCGTGTTCCATCGGCGCGAAAGAGAAATCCGACGTTGTCGGTGCACTCGTAGCCGCAGCCAATCACCACGAAGTTTTTACCGTCAGGTGCGTACACAATGCGATGGACTCGCATGAAGCCGTCGCGATCGTTCTGCAAGAGCAGCTTCTTACCGAGGAACACTTTTAGCTGGTCATCGGTCGCAGCTGCTCGAGTTTGAGCGTTTGCAGCCGGTGCCTGACCCAGCAACAAAATGCAGAGCAGACCGCAAAACAAGTTATGGTTCATCTTCGCTTCACCGTTGTCTAAAAATTAGCTCACCCGAATCGTTCTGTCTATCACGCCCCTCCTTGGAGGCGCACTCTGACGATAGTCAAAATTGCCCTCGTCGTGATATCAGTTAAAGCACCGATCAAACAGATTCCGGAGGAGAAAGAATGGAACGTAAAGTAGCAAGCGATTACCCGCAGGAGCTGTTAGACCTTTTTCACGAATACCAGCACGGCGATATCACCCGACGCACTTTCCTCGATCGCGCCTCCAAGTTTGCTGTGGGCGGACTGACGGTCACCGCAATTTTCGAGAGCCTCAGGCCCAACTACGCGTGGGCACAGCAGGTCGCGCCCGACGATAAAAAGATCAAGGTTGGTTATGAGACCGTGCAATCGCCGGAAGGGAACGGCTCGATCAAAGGTTATCTTGCGCGCCCGGCAAAGAGTGGGAAGCTGCCGGTGGTGCTCGTCATCCATGAGAATCGTGGGCTCAATCCTTACATAGAGGACGTTGCGCGCCGGCTTGCGCTTGCCAACTTTGTAGCCTTTGCGCCCGATGGTCTGACTTCCGTCGGCGGCTATCCGGGCAGCGATGAGAAAGGCGCCCAGGCATTCCGCCAGGTTGACGGGAAAAAGATGACGGAAGATTTCGTCGCGGCCGCAAAATGGCTCAAAGCGCGTTCCGATTCAACCGGTAAGCTTGGTGCAGTCGGTTTTTGTTTTGGCGGCGGGATGGTGAATACGTTGGCTGTTCGACTGGGCAAGGACTTGAACGCGGGAGTCGCGTTCTATGGACG
>DASUPZ010000264.1:0-4293 GCA_036280855.1 Pyrinomonadaceae bacterium
GCGATGGAGCAATACATGAAGCTCGCGCCCGAGCACGGCAAGAAGCTGGTTTCTTCGGAAGAACGCCTCGCGGAACTCCGATCGAAAGCCGCGGGAAAACAGTAACCACGGATGACACGGATCTAAAATCCGATTTTTAAATCCGTGTTATCCGCGTCCTACTCTGATTTTCGTTCCGGGCGGAGATGAGGGAAGAGGATCACGTCACGGATTGAAGAGCGGTTAGTTAATAGCATCACCAGCCGATCAACACCGATCCCGATACCCGCAGCCGGCGGCATCCCGTACGAGAGGGCGCGAATATAATCCTCGTCCATTAACATCGCTTCTTCATCACCGCGCTCGCGCTGCCTGACCTGATCGCGAAAACGATCGAATTGCTCGACCGGATCGTTCAACTCAGAAAACCCGTTCGCGATCTCCATCCCCACGATGTACAGCTCGAAACGCTCCGCCACGTGCGGATTGGCAGGCGAAGCCTTCGAAAGCGGCGAAATCGGTTTCGGAAAATCGGTGATGAACGTCGGTTGGATCAGGCTCGCCTCGACGTGCTCCTCAAACAGCTCCACCACGTTCTCATTCGTTATCTTTTCCGGATCGACAAAGCCCGCCAAGCTCTCCTTCATGCCGATGCGTCGAAATGGCTGGCCGAAGTCGAGACTGTGCTCGCCGAACGGCACATGCGTATGGCCCAGCACTTTGAACACGACCGCGCGCAACATATCTTCGCAGAAGTTCATCATCTCGTTCACGTCTGCATAGGCCCAGTAAAACTCGAGCATCGTGAACTCGGGATTGTGTCGTGATGAGATGCCTTCGTTACGGAAATTGCGATTGAGCTCGTAGACCTTTTCAAAGCCGCCCACGAGAAGCCGTTTCAAATACAGCTCGGGAGCGATGCGCGCGTACAAGTCGATGTCGAGCGCGTTGTGATGAGTTTTGAACGGGCGCGCGGCGGCTCCAGTTGCGAGGGGAGTCAACATCGGTGTTTCGACTTCGATGTAACCATGATCTTCGAGAATGCGTCGCATCTCGCGCACTGCGGCGGCGCGGCGTTCAAACACCTCGCGAGGCGTGAGTGCCTCGTCCTCTTCGAGTTTCAGACTCCCCGCAATCAGATCCGCGTAGCGCTGGCGCTGTCGAATCTCGGGATCGTGAATGCCGTGCATCTTGTCAGGCAGCGGCAACAATGCCTTTGAGAGAAACTGGAGCTTCTGCACGTGCACTGAAAGCTCACCTGTCTTAGTGACAAACAGGAACCCTTCGACGCCGATGAAGTCGCCGTGGTCCAACAACTGGAACAGCGCCCAACCGTCGACTTCGCCGCCCTCAGCCTCGTTGCGCACACCCGTCACATCGCTCTTGCGAATGTAGATCTGCAGACGCGAAACGCCATCCGACAAGTGTACGAACGCAGCCTTACCCATCACGCGCGGTGGCGTCGCGATGCGCCCGGCGAGGCGCACGGTGAAACTGTTCAAGTACTCATTCGCCTGATCGCTTCGGAACTTCTCGACGATCGCGGTGATCGTGTCTTCGCGATTGGGATCGACGACGCGGCTGCGATCGAACTTGTTTGGGTAGACGTTGCCAACGAGCTCGTGCAACGCGTCGAGGTGCTGCCGGCGAGCGAGGGTTTGATCGTTTTCTTCGATAAACGGTATAGACATAAAACGCCGATTATACACAGGATTAACAAGATCGTTTCTTGTTAATCCTGCTAATCCTGTAATCTTGTGCAAATGATCGAAAAGATTCTGAGCCTGGAGCAGATGCTCGGGGAGCGCGAGCGTCTGCGTTCCGCGGGCGCGCGACTCGTGTTTACGAACGGAGTTTTTGATCTGCTCCACGTCGGGCACGTGCGTTACCTGACCCAGGCACGGGCGCTTGGCGATGCTCTCGTGGTTGCGATAAACAGCGATCGAACAGTACGCGAGTTGAAAGGGCCGGATCGCCCGGTGTTCGATCAGGCAGAACGCGCGGAGATACTTGCTGCCCTCAAAGCTGTCGATTACGTCGTCGTGTTCGACGATATTTCCCCGCGGACGTTGATTGCAACGCTTCTGCCCGATGTACTCGTCAAAGGCGGCGATTACCAGCTCGATCAGATTCACGGGCGCGAAGAAGTCGAGGCCGCGGGCGGGAAAGTTATTTCGTTACCTTTTGTGGAAGGCGCTTCGACCACGGGATTGATCGAACGAATGGGCCGCAGATGAACACGGATTTAAGGCGGAGATGAGCACGGATTTAAAGAAAGCAAGCACCCTGCAACAGACGTTGCGGGAGGTGACGGAGACGCAGGAGTACCAGAAGTTACTCGCTGCGCTGAAATCGAATGCGCGGATTATCTCGATCAGCGGGTTGGTGGCTGGTGCGGCGCGGGCCCTCGCAGTCGCTGCCCTCCAGCGCGAGAGTGGTAAAACGTTTGCCGTCGTCGCGCAGTCGACGCGCGACCTGGAGCCCTGGGAACGTGACCTGGGCTTCTGGTACTCCGCACTTTCAGGAAAAGACGATCCCGATCTGCTGGTATTACCTGCTTCCGAAATCGATCCCTACGCCGGTGTTTCGCCTCACGCGCAAACTCTCGAACGACGTGCGCTCGCATTCTGGCAGTTGCAGCAACGATCGCCGAGCTTTGTTCTACTGACCGCGCGCGCACTCGCCCGCAAGACCGTGAGCCCCCAGGCGATCGCTAAAGCCGGCGCGGTATTGCGGCGTGACGAAGATCATTCGCCGGAGGAACTGGTCGAGAAGCTGATGGCGACGGGATACGTGCGCGAAGATCCGGTTGGCGGAATCGGCGAATTCTCGATGCGCGGCGGCATCGTTGACGTGTGGCCGCCGGGCCGTGAAGCGCCCGTGCGGCTCGAGTTCTTCGGCGACACAGTCGACTCCATCCGCGAATTCGATCCGGAAAATCAACTCTCGACGGGCCAGCTAAAATTCGTGGAAGTCCCGCCGATGCAAGAGTTTGCAGTCACGGCTGACGAATTCAAACTCTGGAGCGAGGCGGCGCGAGAACGCTGGAGTGACGAACGTTTCGATCGCTCGTTGCGCGATCGCACTGCTTTCGCCGACGAAGGCGAAGCGTTCGCGGGTTGGGAGTGGCTGATCCCGATCAGCATGAACTGCAACTCGAATGTTTTCGATCACCTCGGCGATGCAGTTCTGGTCGTCGACGAACCTGCGGGCATCGAATCGTACCTGAGCGAGTTTTACGAACGACTCGCAGAGCGTTATCGCGAGATCGATGAAGCTGACGACATCGCTCTCACGCCTGAAGAACTTTTCCTCACTGCCGAAGAGCTGCGCAACTTCATTTCAGCACGCCAGCGCATGGAACTGCGCACACTCGGCCGCACCGCCAGCGAAACGGATATGAATCTCGCGCTCGACGCCGAAGCTCCGCAAGTGCAGCTCGGACGCAGTCGTGGTACGCGGCAACCTGTTTTTCTCTTTCCGGCAATCGAGAGCGCGTTGGAAGTTGAGTGGCAATCACAATCCACGCTCCGCTATCACGGCCGCATCGCAGATCTCGCCGCTGAAGTGACTCGTGCAACCGCGGAAGCAAAGACAACGCTATTTGTCATGCCCAGCGTGGGCAATGCTGAACGCATTGTCGAGATTCTAAACGAGTACAAGATCCAGACTCGCCTCGCGTTTGTAGGAGAAACTTCGGACGCAGCAAGCGTTCATCCTGTCGTTGTAACTGTCGGGCGTCTGAGCGGCGGCTTCGAGCTGCCCTACGCGCGCCTCATCGTACACGTTGAAGCCGACGTTTTTGATGAAGCTGTCGAAGCAGTCGAACGTCGGCCCGCCGGCGCCGAGCGAATCCAAAAAACCGAGAAGCGCAAACGCCGTTCAAAAGCGGCCGCGTTCCTTTCCGACTTTCGCGATCTGAAGCCCGATGACTACGTGGTCCACGTCGATCACGGTATCGCCCGCTTCGGC
Source organism: Pyrinomonadaceae bacterium (assembly GCA_036280855.1). Lineage (GTDB taxonomy): Bacteria > Acidobacteriota > Blastocatellia > Pyrinomonadales > Pyrinomonadaceae > PSRF01. The sequence goes on from DASUPZ010000264.1 coordinate 3,952, forward strand.
GGCTTGCAGACACTCGATCTTGGACCACGCACCGGCGAGTTCATGCTGCTTTACTACGCCGACGAGGCAAAGCTCTACGTGCCCGTCGAGCGGCTCGATCTGGTCCAACGTTATTCCAGCGCCGAAGGTCATCAGCCGCAACTCGATCGTCTTGGCGGTCTCGGATGGCAAAAAACAAAAGCCAAAGCCAAGCGCGCCATGCAGGACATGGCCGACGAGCTGCTGCGTTTGTACGCCGAACGCAAGATGGTCGGCGGCTATGCTTTCGCTGCTGACACGCCATGGCAACAGGAGTTTGAAGACGGCTTTCAGTTTGTACTCACTCCCGATCAGGAAACGGCG
>DASUPZ010000265.1:0-2626 GCA_036280855.1 Pyrinomonadaceae bacterium
GCTTTGGTGCTCGACGAACGCGATCGAGTAACAAAGCGGCGCCAGGCCGCCGCACTCCAAGGTAATGCCCCGCCGTTCGCTACGGTCGGGTTGCCGCACCTGACGTGGCCGGCTGCTGATTCAGACCGCGGTTCACGATCATCTTCACGTCCACACGTCGATTCTGCGTGCGGCCCTCACGCGTCGTGTTGTCAGCCACTGCTTCCGTCTTGCCATAACCCATTGGTGTTACAAACCGGCGTAACGGAATCTTGTGCGTCACCGCCAGATACTGCACCACAGCATCGGCACGATCGCGGCTAAGACGGAAATTCTTCGCGTCACTGCCGGTCGAATCCGTGTGGCCCGCTACTTCGATCATAAACGCTCTCGCACCCACTGCTTTTGCGGCGAGCGCATCGAGCTGCGCTTTAGCTTCAGGCGAAAGCACCGCGCTGTTAACGCGGAACGTAACTGAAGTTGTTTCCTGCACATCGTAATCGTCAAGAGCTGAAACTCGCTCGTTTACCTGTTTCACTTCAGCTCGGGCTTCGGCCGCCACTGCATACAGCTCATCCATCTGCCCGGCCATTCGCTCCTGATTGGCTTCAACTGGTCCAACGCGAGCATCAGTCGTTTGCGCGGCACGCATGTCTGATTCCCTGAACCGAATCTTTTCGGCTACGAGTTGACCCTGCGCATCGCCACGTCCTTCAACCTCCACGATCAGTCCGCGCAGGATGTCCGTAACCGGATATTTCTTACCACTGCGAAGAAAACCACCGTGGGTCTTGATGCTCGTATTGTCAGTTATGAGAACCTGGTAATCCGCTCGGCTTCGATCGCGGATTGTGAAAACGTCAGCATCGCGAGTGATAACGACGCCCCTGAACTTCATCTTCGAGCCGCTCGGAACGGAACGCAGCGTCATGCCTCGGTCCTGCTGTGTCTGCGTTTGCGTCTGCGTCGGCGTAGTTTGCGTCGGTGTAACCTGTCCCATAACCGCGGGCGCTACCGAAACCAAGACGGCCAAAATGCTGCCCACGGTCAATGGGTATAATCTCCTAAAGCTCATAGTTTTGTGCTCCTTCAGTTTGCCAAAATAGGAGTGCGCATAGGCGTACTCCGGGCACGTCTCTCAGTCGGGGCTTTAAGTGAGTGGGGGTCGCGAAAAAGATAGCAAAAGCGCCGGGAAAATTAAAGCTCCTGTTTTCAAATCAAAATAACGTGCCTTGCCTTTGATTCGAGAAACGCCGGTGGTTGCTGCCCATTGCAGTACGTCCATTCAATGACGGTGAGATTGCGTTTTCGTGACGGACAAGGGCTTTGAAGTCGACTTCGGGATCGAGCCTGGTCTCGACCGAGCGAACAAACCCTTCGAGCCGGCGAAAACCGTCGAGTTTTTCTCGATCGCCGACTTTTGCCGCATCGAGCGAGGAGCGAAGGAAGTTTATCGATTCGTCGTAGGTCTTCAATGGAACTGGAGCGGGATGTCCATCCTTGCCGCCGTGCGCGAATGAGAAACGCGCCGGGTCGTTGAAGCGACTGGGCGCGCCGTGAACGACTTCGGCAACGAGGGCAAGTGACTGAAGCGTGCGTGGTCCGAGTTTTTCGAGCAGCAGTAAGTCCGCAAAATCTTTTAGACCTCGTTCATAAGCAACTGCCAGCACAGCGCCCAGACGTTTCAGATCGACGTCTTTGGCGTGGACTTCATGGTGCGAAGGCATGCGCAGGTGACGTGCTTCGTTCAGGGTCTTTTCCGGGCGTTCGTTGGCGATTTCGAGCAAGGCGGATTGTGCGGGACGGGCTTTGCCGTCCACCAGGTTCATGATCGTGCCCTGGTTCTCGCCGAAGATCGCTGTGTGCGGTTCTGCCACGAAGTCTCGAACGGAGGCTGAGTGCCAGTGATATCGACGTGCCAGTCCATTCTGTTCGTTGAGTCCTTGTTGGACCACGGCCCATTCGCCTTGCGACGTGAGCACAAAGCTGTGGAGATAGATCTGAAAACCGTCGGCGATGGCGTTGTTGTCTACGCGTGCAGTCAACCTGCTGGTGCGCACGAGGGCTTCGCCGTCGAAGCCGCGCTTCTCTGCAAGCGCGCGGAGTTCGTTTGGTGTGTTTCGAGAGAACCTGCCGCGTCCGCCGCAGACGTAGATACCGAGTTCATTCGCACGCGGAGCGAGTCCACGTTTCAAGGCACCCATGACGGAAGTGGTGATGCCTGAGGAGTGCCAATCCATTCCCATGACGGCGCCGAACGCCTGGAACCAGAATGGATCGCTGAGTCGTGAGAGAAAAGCTGAAGTGCCGTAGTCGTGAACGATGGTTTCGGTGATGGCGGTGCCGAGCTTTGTCATTCGCTCGGCGAGCCACGGTGGGACGCGTCCGCCGTGAAGAGGAAGATCCGCGATACCCGACCGTTTCATATTGATTACTGCTCTTTCTTACTCACGCGCCCGATATAAAATCCGGCGCCAAAGATCATCACGAGCAGAAAGAATACAGGAATCAGCAGGACAAAAGAATCCCACACTTGGTTTAACATCTCGAAGACCTCCGTTAGACAGGATTTGCATGATGACCAGAATTAACAGGTAAATCATGTGCAATTCTGTAAATTCTGAAATCCTGTCAAAGGTTTTGAACT
>DASUPZ010000266.1:0-13150 GCA_036280855.1 Pyrinomonadaceae bacterium
CATCAGCACATCCGCGTAATCCGCGGCTCAGACGTAAAACAAACTCAGCCGCGGTACGGCGAAGTGCTCTCGCAAACGCTTCAGCAGCAGGTTATTGAAAGTTTGATTATAAACCGCCGCCTCCATGTACGAGCGATACGGTTTCAGCTGATCTTTTACTGCGCTCTTCACGTCTGCGAGCGTTGCGGCCGTCACGACCGTAAACATCGAGTCGTTCAACATTCTTTCGAGACCGGTCAACGAATCTTCGAGCTTGCGTGTATCGAGTGTCGCGTGGCTCGCAAAATCTTTTTCAATGTCGGCGAGCAATGCGACCGCACGTCCGAGCGCCTCGGTGAAATCGTCCTCGCCTTTTTTCTTACGCGAGTCGGCGAGCTCGGCGAGCGTCTCGCGGCTGCGTTGCAAATGTTCGCTGATGGCTTCAAACGAAAACGGCGTAGCATCCGAGTCAGTGTTCGCTGTTGCCGGACTTGCCGACGCACCGACACGCGTTTCGGACCATTCGGCAAACTGCGCTTCCACTTCTTCCTGACAATAAAGCAGCGACTTCACGGTGCGCTTGCGTGGCTTGGATTCAAATGAATCGAAGGATTTTTCAACACCACGCAGCACGACGTGCAACGGGATACCCTGCTCTTTCCACGTCTCCATCAACGCCCAGTCCATCGGGCTGAGAAAAAGGTGCTTGCCCCGTCGCCGGACGAAAGCGTCTTCGATTTCGGTGTAGTAGTTAAAGTAGTTCAAGATTTACAGTAAAGCCTTAGACAGGATTTACATGATTTTCAAGATTTACATGAATTGTAAACCAGTCGTAAGCCATCGAGAGTCAGGGTTTCGTCGACGTGATCGATGTACTGCGATGCCGGAGCAATCAATGGCGCGAGGCCGCCCGTTGCGACTATCCGCGGCTTGCCACCGATCGCTTCGAGCATCTTCCCGAGCATGCCATCCACCAGCCCGACATATCCGTGATAAATCCCTGACTGCATCGCTTCAACAGTCGATGATCCGATCACTTTCTCCGGACGAGCAAATTCAACCCTCGGCAACTTTGCCGCGCGTGCAAACAGCGCCTCACTACACGTCATCAATCCCGGGCTAATCGCTCCGCCAATAAACTCACGTGCGCCGTTGATGGCGTTGAACGTAGTAGCCGTTCCGAAATTAACTACGATGCAGGGCGTTCCATACTTCGCGACCGCGGCGACGGCGTCGACGATCCGGTCAGCACCGAGAGCCGACGGCGGATTGTAGAGTATCTTCAAACCCGTCTCTGTCATGTGGTCCACAAACAGCGGCGTCAGACCAAAGAGCTCTTCCGACGTCGACTTTAACGACGCGTTCAAAGACGGCACCACCGACGCGATCGCAATTCCTTTCACCTCTTCAGCGCTCAAATTCGCACGCTCAAAAAGTTCTGCCGCGCGCGTCGCGTCAGTCGGCAATCGCCAATGGCCCAACAGCTCATCACCGCGAAACACTCCCAACTTGATGTTTGTGTTGCCGGCATCAACGGCCAGAAGCATAAGCGACCTCGGGGCTCTTAGGTTTTCCGGACAGGACTTCTTCGATGATGTCCGCCGCGCGACCTGGACCATCTTCCTGCTTCAACTGCTGGCTCACCTCGAGCGCCTTGCGCGCGTAAAAAGGTCGCCTGAGCAGTTCATTCAACTCGTTTGCGACGGCCGGCGCAAGGTAGTCTTTTCGATAAAGAGTGCGACTCGTGCCGAGCGCGCGTGCGTGTTCCGCATTGTCTGATTGATCGAAAGCAAACGGAACGATCAGAGTCGGCACTCCCGCCAGCAGTCCCTGCGAAGTTGTTCCCACACCACCGTGATGGACCACCACAGACGCACGCGGCAACAATGATTGATACGGCACGTAGTCAAGCGCGATCATTCCTTCAGGCAACGAGCTCGGCAGGTTCCGCTCATCGCCGACGAGCAACACCGCACGCCGTCCCAGACGCTTCGCAGCGTCTATGCTCTGGCGAAAGAAATCGCGTGCGACCCACACCGCCGATGAACCGAGTGTGAAGACAAGCGGCGGTGGTCCACTGTCGAGAAAACGATTCAACGCATCAGGAATAGCCGTCTGCTGGTGACCGTCGTAAAAACAGAAACCGGTAACTTCAGTAGGCGGCGGCCAGTCGGGCTGCGGTTCGGCAAACACTTTCGAAAACAACGCCAGCACGCGTAACGGCGAGTGCTGCCCCTCGAACATAGGGTTGCCGTAATCGGGAATGCCAAGCTCGTCCCGAAACTTCGTAACCGCCTCTGCCTTGTATTGACTTTTCGAGAGATTCAGCAGGAACTTCATGACTGTTGGGCCAAGCAGTCGAAAATGTTTGGTCCATTGCCAGTACGGCGGCACCGGCGGATCGTACGCCGAGATAAATGAAAACGGCGCGAGCACAGTAGAAATCCATGGCAGGCCCGACTTACGACCAACAAGTGGACCAGCAGGAGCAGCCGGATGAGTGACCAGCAGATCCGCGCCGGCAACTGCTTTCCACAGATCTGCATAACTGTCACGCACCGCCGGATGCACGAGTCCCTCCGTGAAGAACCGTGGTCCGGTCTTCGGCTCCATGATCTTCTCGATCAGTTCCGGATCCTGCTCTTTGGGCTGCGGAATGTTTGGCCGCACCGGCACAAATTCCAGGCCCACACCCTCGATCTTCTCGCGATAGATCTCCATCGTCGCGATGACCGGCCGGTGCCGTCGCCGTTTGAGCTCGAGGCCGATCGCGATGTAAGGGTGAATGTCACCAAACGATCCAAGCGTGTTCAGGATAATTCGCATTAGTTTGATCTGACGCTGGAAACGTCTCCCGCTCTCACCAACTTGATTTCACCATTCATACTGAGCCGCAGCGCGCCGTCGCTTTCTAATCCGCGAGTAATACCTTGCCACACTTCATCGCCATTGCTCACGCTCACGTGCTTCCCATCCGCGTACGAAGATCTGCTGGACCATGCGGCCACGATCTTCTCGTGACCACCCGGCTCATTCAGCAACGAATACCAGCGAGAGAACGCTCGCAGTAACGCTGCAAGTATCAACTCACGCTCCGCCGGCCTGCCACTCTCCGCTGCGATCGATGTCGCCACCTTCTCCAGCTCTGCTGGAAAGGCGTTGTTCGTCAGGTTAATCCCGATGCCGACGATCACCGCGCGTCCCGCCGGCGTCTCGATGCCTTCGGCGAGTATGCCGCAAATTTTTCTTTCACCTGAAAGAAGATCGTTGGGCCACTTGATGTCGGTCTCGACTCCTGCCGCTTCGCTCAGCGCATCTCCGACAGCGAGTGCGGCTGCAAAAGTGATTAAAGGCCAGTGATCCTGAGGAATTCGGGGGCGCAGCAGGATGCTGAAGTAGAGCCCCGCGCCTTTCGGCGACGACCACGCGCGCTGCAAACGACCCCGGCCCGCGGTTTGCTCGTCCGCAACAATCGAGAGTCCTTCCTCCGCGCCTTCGGAGGCGAGTCGAGCCAACTCGGTGTTTGTAGAAGGCAACGATTCGAACCGCAGGACCTTAGGTTTGAGGAGCGTCATAATGGACGAAGCTGATTATACCGGACTGCGCGCGGCTGCGCCGGGTCTGCGTAGATTTGAAATACCGTTGGTGATGCTGACGCTGGTGGCCGGCACAGCGTTCCTGACGAAGATGTGTTACCTCTCGCTCGCCTTCAACACGATCTTCGTGATCGTGTTTCTCTCGATCTTCTACCTGTACGCGAGGGCGCGTCTCAACCTTCAGGTTCCGTTTGCATTGCTGGTGACGGTGTTTCTCGCGTTGCAGGTCGATGCGCTCGGAAACTTTTTCGGAATGTACGGGCGGCAGTTTGGTCCAATGCAGTACGACGAGTTTGCACACATGGCTGTGCAGGTGCTTGTCACACCGACGATCGTCTGGCTCGTTGCGCGCACACTGGAAAAGTCAGACTATAAACTTCCTCTGAAGCTGACGGCGTTCTTCGCGGCAATGATCGTGTTTAGCTTGTCGGCGGCATACGAGATCATCGAGTTGTGGGACGAACGTTACTTCGGCGGCCAACGCATCTGGGGCAAGTACGACACGGCGACGGATCTACAGTGGGACCTTTGCGGGATACTCTTGGGAACGCTGCTTTCCTGTCTGATCTCGGCCCGCGAAGCGCGACAGGTTTTGGAGTCTTAGCGCTTTGTGGTTAAGCTCTCGCCAGGACTCCCGTGATCGACTGGTTCCCCATCCGGCTTTCATTCATCGTGGCTACTGCAGCCACGCTGATCGCGTTGATAGCAGGCTCAGGACTCGCATGGCTGCTCGCGCGTAAAGATTTCCCCGGACGTAACCTGCTTGACGCACTCGTAACTCTGCCACTGGTCCTGCCGCCAACTGTTCTCGGTTACTACTTGCTGGTACTGCTCGGCACTCGTTCCGCGGTCGGAGGTTTTCTCTACAACACGTTTGGTATTCGACTGACGTTCACCGTCACGGCCGCCATCATCGCCGCGACGATTCACGCGCTGCCACTGGTCACGAAGAGTTTGCGGGCTGCGTTTGAGGGAGTAAACACGGATCTCGAAGCCGCTGCACGCACGCTCGGCCTCAACAATCGTCTGATCTTTTTTCGGGTAACGCTGCCACTAGCGTCAAAAGGTGTGCTTGCTGCGACGGCTCTTGCGTTTGCGCGTGCTCTCGGCGATTTCGGCGTGACGATAATGATCGCGGGAAACATCCCGGGGAAAACTCAAACCGCTTCAGTCGCAATCTACGACGCCGTCCAGGCGGGCCGAGACAACGAAGCCTTCACCCTCGCAATAACAGTCTCCATCATCGCCGCCTTCATGCTCTATTTAATTAATCGCTTCGGACGCGTCCGCTGGTAACCCCTGATCCGCGCTTTTATCCGCGTTAATCCGCGGCTAAATAAACCCTTTGAATTGCGCGTCTCTGGCTGAGTAACCCGGAAACAGCCGATCAGTTTTCCCGAGCCCCAAATGCCTCGTCGCGATCTCCGCAAACACATCCCGGAAATCAGTCGTCAACGCTAAATCGCGTCCTTCGTAAAGTTGATCGTTCTTCAATCCGGGCCAGCGGCCATACACTTTTCCACCACGCACGCCGTTGCCCATCACAAACATCGCGTTCGCATGTCCATGGTCCGTGCCGCGGTTTCCGTTTTCGCGAACCGTTCGTCCAAACTCCGACATCGTCAACACAATGACGTCGTCCATTCGCTGGCCCAGGTCCTGGTCCAACGCTGCGATTGCTGAGCTGAACTGGCCCAACAAATTCGCCAGTTGACCGCGAGCGTTACCCTGGTTCACGTGCGTGTCCCATCCATCCAGATCCGTAAACGCCACTTCGAGCCCGACGCCCGCTTTGATGAGCTGCGCGATCTGAAGCAATGAATTGCCGAACGGAGTGCGTGGATACTGCGCGCCGTTTTCAGGTTTGTACTGAGCGGGATTGACCTTCTTCAAATAATCCACGGCCTCGAAAGTCTCGCGTCCTGTGTTACCCAGCGCATCGTTTGTCTTGCTCGCGTAGATTGCTTCAAACCCGTTCTGCAAATTTGCCGACGCCTTGCCCGCGCGGATAGCAAAGTCAGACAGGTTTGACATCGCGAGCGTTGGCGCAGGTCCCTGAAACACACGAGGCATCTTTTTGCTTATCGCCACGGCGCGAAAAGACGTTTCAGCGGGATCGTATTTGGCCTGGAGATAACGATTCAACCAGCCATCGGGTGTCGCCTTGATTCCGGGCGTCGCCGACTCCATGTAGTCCTGCGCATCGAAGTGCGAACGAGTGTTGTCGGGCGAACCGGAAGCGTGAACGATCGCGAGCCGCTTTGAATCCCACAGCGATTTGAACGAACTCATCGAAGGATGCAGGCCGAAGAAGCCGTCGAGATCGATCGCCGCATCGGCATTGCCCGTTTGCGGTTTCGCGATCGCGATCGAAGGCCTCAGATCGTAGTAGCTCGATTCACCAAACGGCACGACCATGTTGAGGCCGTCGACCGCGCCGCGCTGAAAAATCGCGATCAGCGTTTTCCGTTTTCCACCCGTGGCGTTTGCGCCCAGCACGACGCGCTCGAGAAACGACGGCGTTGAAAGTGACACGCCTAGACTCGCGAGTGCGATGCTGCCAGATTTAAGAAAGAATCTGCGATTCATGATTTACTGCCTTTGAAACTCCGGTGTTCCCAATATCAACCCGACAACTTTCGTAACCGGATCCGCCTGGTCCAACTGCTTCGCTAAAGTCTCTTTCGTCGAAGGGGAGATCTCGCCGGCGAGGATTGTTTTCAACGCTTCGTCCATCACTTTGGACTGGCTTGTCTGGCCGTTGGTTAACCGGGTGAGATCGACTCGCGTACCCTGAACACGATTGCCCGCCAACGCCAGACCGAAGTTCATACGTTCGAGCAGGCCACCAGTGTTTACCCAGCTCTCGGCGGCATCGGAATAACCGTTCGGAGTTTGAAATCCGTAGAGCGGCTCGCCCATGCGCGCGAGCCACTGATGAGTTCCAGGCCCGCCGTTCGTTTCCGCGCCAAGCGTTCGAATCGCGCTGATCACCAGTTCAAACGGTCGCTTGATCTTCACGCGATATGCTTCCGCGGAGTTGAATTCCTTCGAGAAGAAGATCGTTTTCAGCGTCTCGCGAATGTCGCCGCCGGTTTTAGTAAACGTAGCCGCTACACTATCGACAAGAGACTTCGGTGGATTGTCCGCAACGAAATGGCGCACCAACTTAGTCGCGATAAACTTTGCAGTTGACGGATGACGCGCAAGAATGTCGAGCACTGTCAGCCCGTCTTTGAATCCGCCGCCGGCGGGAATCTTTTGACCTAAGACCGTCTTCTCACCATCGTCATGCGTGCGTGCGTTGAAGAAGAACGTGCCCGCGGTGCGACGCGCGCCTTCACCCGACATCGCATTCACCGCAGCAGCGCCACCGCGCGGCTGAAAGATGGTCCAACCAGTAAAACAACGCGCCACTTCCTGCACGTCTTTCTGCGTGTAACCACCGTCAACGCCGAGGGTGTGAAGCTCCATCAACTCGCGCGCGTAGTTTTCGTTGATGCCGCGTCGTTGTTGTTGTTGTGGGTTCGCGAGTGGTCGTGGCCGCATGTTGGGGCTGACGCTTTGAAAGTTGTCGAGGTAGAAAAGCATCGCCGGGCTCTGCGCCGTCGCCTGCAACAACGCGCCAAACTTTCCCATCGCATGCGGACGAATGGTGTCGCGATCGTAAGCCGGAAGTAACCAGCGATCGGCGCCTTTGCCGGCGAAAACGTTGAAATGGTTGGTCCAGAAATCGACCATCACTTCCTGAAGCTGTCGTTCACTGTAGACTGCACGCAGGATTCTCGATGCCTGCAACTCGGCCATGATGCGTTGTGGTCGTTGCAATCCGTTCTCGCGGTAATACTCCTCGAGCACTTTGCGATAGTTTTCGTTTTCGAGTGGATTGGCTGGTTGATTTTTGTTGTTGTCGCGTGCTTCGGCGAGATCGGCGGGCAACATCCCGCGCGCCTGGAGTTGGCGGAGAAGTCGTCCGGGTTGCGGAAACTTCTCGTACAGATCGGCGGTCGTCATGGTCAGGACGTTGAGGTCTTTGACTTTGTTTTCGGCGACCGTGTCGGCGATCTTCTCGGGGCTGAGCTGCTGGTTGATATAGGTTTCGAGACCGATCGCTTTTACGCGTTCAACGTCTCCCGGCCGCGCGCCGAAACCGAGCCGGTTGAGCACGTGAACGATGCGCTGCTCTTCGGTAAGAACGGGCGCCTGTGCGCGCTTCTGGGCCGCGACCGGAATAATTGAAGACGCGGCGATCGAGAGCGCCAAGAATGCTGATAGCAGAAATTTCATGTCCGGTTAGACGCAGCACCGCGCCGCTTGGTTTGAAAAAGAATAAGCCACAGATTCACGCGAATTAACACGGATCTGATCCGCGTTAATTCGCGTAAATCTGTGGCTACCCCCTATTGCTGGCTTGTCGTAGGCGCCTGCTGCTGGCGCGTCTGCGGCTTCGGATACGTCACCTGGCTGCGATTCCCATCCCTATCGATCGCCCGGACGCCGAAGAAATAATTGTCCTTCGACATACCCTTCATCGTAAAAGTCGTCACCTTCCCCACCGCTTTCGAGTTGGTCCACGTGGCCGACGTCGTATCACGCCAGACGATCTCGTACCCCGCGAGATCCGGTTCCCTGTTCGCATCCCAACGCAAATCGGTATCGTGTGACAAACGCGTCGCCACAATCGTCACGCCTCTCGGCCGCGAGGGAGCAAGCGCGAGCGCGGCCAACGAAGCAGCGTTAACTCGCGCGACGTTAGCGACGTAACCAAAATCTACAAACTCCGGCAAGTCGCCAAACTGCACACCATTCTCGACGCGCACGTTCTGATGCTGGTGACGAAAGTCTTCGTGCACTTCCGTGAAGCGCACCGCGGGATAACCGCGCTCGAGAAACGGAATGTGATCGCCACCACGTCCATAACGATCGCGCCGGTAGACAAGCATCACTTTCATCCGGGGAACAAAATCTTCGCTCGTCTCTTTTATAAAGCGAGCCAACTGCCTTGAAGGCGAATCGTTCTCACCGCCAACACTGCGACGCGTGTTTGCTTCCGCCGGCGTTTCATTCGTCGGTACGCCTTCGGAAAACACTCGCACCGTACCGCGATCGCGCACGCCGTTACCGCCGAGCGTGTTGCCGATAATGTCGTTCGTCAACATCGCGTCGACGTTCCAGTTTTTCTGTTTCGCTTGTTCGGCGTAATAAGTCGAACCGAGCAGGCTCTGTTCTTCACCTGCCACCGCCATGAAAACGATCGTCGCTTCAAACTGATTCTTCGCCATGACGCGCGCCATCTCGAGCACGGCGGCTGTTCCCGAGGCGTCGTCGTTCGCGCCCGGCGCATCGCACTTCGCATCCGTTGGACTGTTGCACATCGAATCGTAGTGGCCACTCACGACGTAAACACGGTCTGTCGATTCAGGTTGTGAACCTTTCAAAGTTGCGACGACGTTGGTGATGATCGTCGGCTGTGGTATGCGCTGCGTCTTTGCCTGCTCGTACGATTGTTTCTCGACTGTCATGCGGCCGTTGGACGCGCCAGCCGCTTTGAGAAACTCGTCGTAGAGCCAGTCGCGAGCCGCACCGATGCCACGTTGTGGATCGTTCTGCTCTGAGAGGGTGTTGCGCGTGCCAAACGAAACAAGTTTTCTGATCGACGCCTCGATGTTGCGCGCGTCGATCTCACGCACAATGTTTGCGATGGTGCGATTGCGAGCAGGCGCGGATCTTCTTGTTGGAGTTTGAGCCACAACGCAGTTTGCGGCTGTTAGGATCACCAGCAGGAGACTTATACGTTTCATGGTGGTCCTAACTTTAACCCCAACGCATAAAAAAGCACAAAACACAGATGACACGGATAAAAATCGGATTTTATATCCGTGTCATCCGTGTTACCGGATGCGGTAAGGCCGGCCTTTCCAAACGACGATGATCTCGCCGTTTAACTGATCGGCAATAATTTTGATCGTGGGTTCATCTGCAACGACGGCGCGGTATCGTTCGGAGCCGCGCGTGAGATTCGTCGTCTCGCTTGAAGACTCGTAGGCAGTATCAACCCACACACCGCCTTGTTTGCGAAAACGGCGACCGGCAATCGTGCGAGTCTCTGCGTCGTCGCGATCTTTCTCACCTGCACCATCCGACTGAAAAGTACCCTTGCTCTTCTGAGGTCTCGCAGTTGCTCCTGTTCCCGGCGCAGATTGCGTCGCCGAAGCAGTCGCCGGCGCCGCCTCGTTCGCGGCGCGACGACTTTCGTCCCTCGCCGCATAGTCGCGCTCTCTCGCGGACTGAACCTGGCCCTGTACTTGTTGTTTCTGAACCGGGACCTCGACCTTGCGCTCGTTTATCTCCGCAGCCGCAGGTGTCGGTGACGGCGCAGGAGTGTTCGCAATCACTGGTTGTACTTCAAGTTTCGGAGCCGGCGGTGCCTGGGCGATTGCAGCGCCACTTGTATCACTCACCGGAGGTGAAATCTTGTCGACGGCTGTAGGCGCGGGCGAGGGTGCTTTTGTCATGTTGACACTGCCCGCGTCCGGTGTGGAGGAACGAGCAGCTTGTGCATCTTCCAACCTCTGATCGGGGGCCGCTCCCGCCGCGGGCGCATTCGACTGCTCATTCGGCGGAGCAGGCACGGCGGTTCGCTGCGCAACATCTGTGTCCTGTCGTCCATCAGGACGAAAAACGGTAAGCCCGATCACAGCGATCACAGCGAGGCCCAACGCGGGAATCGCATAACGTAAAACGAGCGGCGAGAAAAGACTCGCGAGAAACTTCATGAATCCCGAAGGCTCTGCCATGGCACGCTCCGGCGCAACGACAACACCTGCCGCGGAGCTGAGCTGCACGACGAGTGTTCGACAGCTCGAGCACTGAGCAAGATGTTCGGTGTAACGCGAGCGCGCCGACGGCGGCAGCGCATTCTCCGCATACGAACTCAACTCGTCAGCATCGAGATGGCCGCCGTCAGGATCAGACACACCACCGTCCGCTCGCCGGCCCAACCGCCGCAACAACAGATCAATCTCGTTGTTTTTTTCCTGTTTCATTGCAAATCAGGACTGCCTGTTAAAGAACGTATCGGGCCGCATACCTTGCAGTCAAAACTCATGAAACTCCCTCTTTCGTTAAGAGCGACTCCAAATCCGCGTCCAGATGCTGCGCCACCTCGGCGAAAGATCTTTCCGTTTCAGCCTGTGTCCAACCACGTTCATCGATCAGGATCTTTGTGACTCGCTTGCGCAAATCAGTTTGAATCCTCGTCAACCGGCGGCTGGCAGTCGCTTCGTGAACACCCAGAACAGCACCCGCTTCACGCAGACGCAAGTTGTCAAAGTAGTAAAGCTTGACGAGCAGACGATCTTCCGCGTCCAATTCTTCAATTGCCTTGTTGAGCGCCTGCTGCATGTCAGTTTTCGCAAAGCGATTCGACAGCGACTCTTCGGGATTCGGAATCCCGGCAAGCACCGCCTGGCCTTCGCTGCGCGGCGCCTCGCGAGCGAGCCGATCGAAGTCCGCATCCTCTTCTGTCTGGACCAGTTTCGACTGCTTCCGAAACACGTCGACTGCAAGTTGTGCAACGACTGCGCGCAGCCAGCCCGCAAGCGACCCACGGCCCGAGTAGTACGACAACTTGCTCGCAGGCATGCCGTCTTTGCGTTGCCGCAATCCGTAAAGTTCCGCCCAGATCGACTGGGCAAGATCTTCGGCGGCGTCTTCGTTGGAGCTGTTCGACCGCGCCGCGGAGCGAACTGTCGGGGTGAATCGTTCGACGAGATCCGCCCACGCGCTTTCGTCTCCGCGCTCGCAGGCGATGATCAAACAGAGATCGTCAGCCTGCAGTTCGTCAATAAACCGCGAGATCTCGTCTGCCGGCGTGTTCGGGTTGTTTCGGAAAAGATACTTCTCGACTGCGGCCGAGATTCGTGGCAATAGCGACTCGCCGCTGAGTGAACGACCGTCATTCGCACGCGCAAGCAAACGCCCGGCGCCGTCGTTCAGCAACCTTTGAATCTCGGGTTTCACAGCAGTTTCAACCAGATTACGCCGATTCACGGAAATAATCCTATACTAGATGCCGCCTCAATGCTGCGCGTTACCGAAATCTTCCGTTCTATCCAGGGTGAGTCGACCCACGCCGGCCGGCCCTGCACGTTTGTGCGCCTGACCGGCTGTCCGATGCGTTGTGTGTGGTGCGACAGCGAATACACGTTTACCGGCGGCGAACACTACTCAATCGACAGCATTGAGGATCAGGTCAAAGCGTTCGGCTGCAAACTCGTGGAAGTAACGGGTGGCGAGCCACTCGCCCAGAAAGAGGCGTTTAAATTGATTGAGCGTCTCTGCGATGAAGGTTACGAAGTGCTGATCGAGACCGGAAATTATGTTTCGACCGAGGGTCTGGATGAACGCGCCACCGTGATTCTCGATATCAAGTGTCCCGCTTCAGGCGAAGAGTCGAGGAACGATTGGTCAAACATCCAGCGCCTGCGTGCCGACAAAGATGAAGTGAAATTCGTCGTCGCCGATGAAGGCGACTGGAACTACACGAAACGAGTGATCGCGGAGTACAACCTCGAGACACGCGCGAAAGCAGTGCTGATTTCACCGGTCTGGGACCAGATCAACCTTGAACAATTGGCCAACTGGATCGCCGGAAGCGGTTTGAACGTGCGCATGCAGTTGCAACTGCACAAATACATCTGGGGTCCTGACGTTAAAGGAGTGTGATGGGCGGCTCGCAGGAACTTGCTACTGAGGTGCTGGAGGCGGTCGAAGAGGATGGGCCAGAACTCGCGATCTGTCTCGTCTCCGGCGGGATGGACTCCTGCGTCACCGCAGCCATCGCTAATAAAGAGAACGACAAACTCGCGTTTCTGCACGTCTCATACGGCCAGTTAACAGAAGAACGCGAACTTAAGGCTTTTGAATCGATAGCCGATCACTACGATGTGGATCTGCGTCTCGTGATCTCGCTCGAACATCTCGCGAAGATCGGCGGCTCGTCGTTAACCGACGTTTCGATTCCCGTTAGCGCGCCCGATCTCGCTTCGCACTCGATCCCGTCGAGTTACGTTCCATTCAGAAATGCACACCTGCTCTCGGCGGCGGCGAGCTGGGGTGAAGTCATCAACGCATCGGCGATCTACATCGGCGCAGTTGCCGAAGACTCCTCCGGATATCCCGACTGCCGTCCGGAGTTTTATGACGCTTTTCAGAACGTTCTGGATCTCGGTACTAAACCCGAAACACGAATCCGGATCCGGACGCCTGTGATCCACATGAAAAAGTCGGAGATCGTTCGAGCGGGTGTCGATCTCGGCGCGCCGCTGCACCTGACGTGGTCCTGTTACAAAGAGTCGGGACGGGCGTGTGGAAATTGCGATTCGTGCGCGCTCCGCCTGCGTGCATTTCGCGAAGCGGGCATAACCGATCCGATACCCTACATGCTTGACAGTAGTCGTTTTGCTTATTAAGTTTAGGAACTCTCAGAGCGATTATTACAACCAGAAATTAGTGCCGGTGCATCGTACGGCTCTCTTCGAACTATGCAGCGACACGCGATGGAGGAATCTTTC
>DASUPZ010000267.1:0-4322 GCA_036280855.1 Pyrinomonadaceae bacterium
CCAGCTTTTCGTTGAAGAACCTGTCGCCTTGCACGATGTCGCTCTGAGCCGGCAGGTTCCGGATCCAACTATCGTCGACGCGCAGACGCGTGGTCACGAGAGCAGCGGACACTGCAAGCAGAAGTGCGCCGGCAGCCACGCGCCGCGAAGTCGCCCACCCGGTCAGCAAGCGCAGCGCTGACGCTGCGGGACGTCCGCCGAGCGCGTCGCCCTTCAAGCGAACGTTCGGTTTCAAGAGCGCGAGTAGTGCGGGAAGCAGTGAGAATGTGAACAACGTTGAAAAGAGAATCGCAGCAGAACCGAAAAGACCGAAGACGCGGAGCGGGTTGAGACTTACCGCAGCCATCGACAGCAGGCCGACGATGGTTGACACGGCCGTCATGCCGACGGGGCGGGCGGCACTGCTGAACGCCGCCACGATCGTCTCTTCGACCGTCGAGTTTTCGGCGCGTCCTGCCTCGGTGAAGTAATGGCCAAGCGCGTACACGTCATCAGATACGCCGACGCAGATGAGGACAACAGGCAGCACCAAAGTGGTGACGAAGACCGGCTGGCCCGTCACACCCATCAGCCCCGACATCCAGATGAGGCTCACGCCGATTTCGGTGAGCGACAAAAGCGCCGGCACGGGATGGCGAAACGACAGAAACAGCATTATGCCCAGGACGGCGACTACGGCAGGAATCAAGCGAGCGAGGTCGCGGGCTGTCGCCTCGCCAAGGACGGCTTGCGCGAGGGCCGACCCGCTCAGATAGATCGTGTCTTTGCCGGATGACTCGCTCGCGATCAGGGAGCGCGTGTCTTCAAGCAGTCGGTAGCGGTCGGCGCCCGGCTCCACTTTCGCGATGATGGCTGCGCCCTTCCCGTCGGCCGAGACAAGCATGCCGGTGTTGTATCCTCGCCTGCCCACGTCGCGGCGCAGTTGTTGGATGGTCTCTTTGTTTAATTGGTCCTCGGGTCGGAACAGCGAGCTTGTGTCGACCTCATCATCAACTAGAGTGACGCGCGGCACAGTGGAGATGCTGACGACGGAGTCTGCGACGACTCCTTCGACGTGGGAGAGGCCGTCACTCAAGCGGGCGATGCGTTGAAGTGTCTCGGGCGTGTAGATGCCTGACTCTTCATTGCCTACTCCGATCAGCACAAGGTCGCGCAGTTCGAAACGCGACGCCGCCTGATCGCCTTCGGCGAACTCAGGAAGGTCGGAAGGAATTAACGAGCGGCCGTCGAGCCGCAGTCGGATGCGTGGGATGAAGACAAGGGCGACAACGGTGATGACGCACACGAGCGCGATGACGAGGCGCGGGTGTCTGACGGAAAACCTCAGCAGGTGAGTTATCAGGAACACAGAGCCGACCTATGCTTGCGTGATTCGGCGCCTCGCTCGCATGCCGTTAACCGGCGCTGCTCAGGCCCAGGCTACTGTGTAGCGTAAACACGGCACTTCTTCTTGTTCAATCTTGCTAAATCCGGAAAGGACGGAAACCCATAATGACCGCAGTGATGTGCATTCCCCGCAGTGCTACGCGAACGACCTCACATTCCACAGCGTATTCCTGCTCACCTATATCAATGGCATGGTGAAAGTTGAAATCTTAATAAACCTCTCCATTATCTTCTGCTCGCCATCCTTTTTCGGTTTTCTGAAAGTCCAGATAGCTTTTCACTTTATGAATCTCACCAATTCTCTTGCAACGAAAACCATTGAAACGCGGGAACATAAATTCCAGGCTGCGTGCCGCCCTTTGGCATTCAAGGTCCGCTTCGAATTCCATCCGATACACGGCTCCGTGATCGACTCCATTTGTCTTGGCAAAACTCTTTACGGTCCACATTTCTCTAGAATCTCTTGATATATGTTCCAGAACTTTTCGGCCAACCGATTCGGACGGACTGCTTGAGGAACATCCGAATGCCGAAATGGACAATATTCCAACTACAACAACGGTTACAAAATCTCGCCATCTTAAGCGATGGAATTGCAAAACTACTCGTAGCATCATAGGTGTCCTTTTTCGGATGTGTCCGTCATCCTGAGCCTGGATTTAAGGGGGGTACACACGACCGCAGGCTTTCGTTTGAGAATTAGACGACCGGCAATTCCGCGATTTCATTCAGTATCGTCCGGATCAATCATCTTACAAAACACTGCTCAACGAAGGGTGGCAATTACAAATACAGTTCACGAAGTCGGTTGATCGAGTCTTTCGCGTCCCCGTTTCGTAACCGTCTCGATTAGTAATGTATTGGCTCGTATATTCGCGTTTCTTTGGGCGGCCGCAATTCGGGCATGTCGGCGCTTGATCCGAAATTGATTTGTTACAGTCAGGGCAATTAATCAGACCCATGGTGAGATTCTCCCTTCGGTTTTAGAAACGAGACGGCCAACATCGCCTTGCCAAAGAACTCAAAGCATATTCGCCGCCTCTGATAATCTTCCGGCGTACTTCAAGACGTGCGCGTAAGTAATCGTCGTCTCAACGTCTTTTGTGTTCAGCAATTCCCGTTTAATTTCATATTGAGTATGAGATTCATCAGCAACTGAGGAAATTTCGTGAACCGATACGCAATTGCTAGCACCGGTCCGCCAGCACTGTCAATAGCACCTCATCACACAATATCGCCACATTAGGCTTGATCGAACCTACACATTCACAGATCTAAATTAATTCAGCTTGCGGGATCCAAATCCGCGTGAACAACTAGTTTTTCTGAAATGAGAGCGGCAACCTGTCGCAGCGTACTGCGCCAATTGCGCTTTGGCGAAAGCGCGTAAGCCGGAGCTTGCTCTTCATTGAGTGCGTCAGTTGCCGGGCCAACAAACGACTTGAATAGACTTTTGTTTGCCATGTCGGTTACCTCCTCATCAATCGAAGTACCAGTTGCGATTAAGATCTTGTAATTCGGTAAATCCTGAATCGGCGGTCGGAGTTGGAATCGAACCAACCTTTCGGGCTTTTCAGACCCGCGCTAATCCATCTCAGCTATCCGACCGTGATTGCTATGCACGTTCGATCACGAACCTGGAATCAAGAGCGGTGGTGAGGAAGAATCCGCGGGGTGCGAATCGCCGCTCTTGAATTATGAGTTAGTCGAGAAACACAACCGCCGTTGCGACCGGCGCCTGGTTCTCGGTGTTCATCAACACTCGATGCCAGCCGTCCAGGACAACGGTCTTATGGTCGGGGTGCGAGACGCGGCCACAGACATAAGCCTCCGCATTCCGGTTCCGCCGCATCCAGTTCCAGGTCTTTGCAGTCGCATTGGAGGCGAGAAGGGATGCATGCTCGCCCGCAGTCAATCCCTGCGGATAATGCCTGCAAACATATACAAGCACTCCTCCGGTTCGATACAGGAATTGGCACATGTGAGATTTGCTTCCTCCACCACGGCTGATCGGTTCATTTCTCAGGACTAACTTTGGGTTTACTACGAGTTCAGGAGCAGGAATAAAGAACCACTCACCTTGTCGAACAAATGCTTCGTTGCGACGTCGAAGACGGTTCTTGTGACGCTTGACCTTTCGAGTTATAACGCCGCGAACCTCCGGTGGTTGCAGAGCTTCCATCGCGTTCACAACGTTTGTAACTGAATCGCCGGGAACTGCACAGACGAACCAGTGTCTTTCGTCATGACCACACAGGAATTTCTGTTTGCGATTATTACGTCGCGACATCAGAAGCAGATGCCGTAGAGACGGGCGAATATCCACTACTTCATATTCAACCCGATCACTCGTTTCTACCCGGATGTCGAAGTATTCGCCGCGCTGGTCGGATCGAATGTCGATCCCGGCCGGGTGTCTTCGACCCTCGGCTTCGCGAATCTTTAGTCGTGCTCCCATGCGTCCAAACATGGTTTCCAACAACTGAGTTTCCATACATTCTCTTTCTGGTTAATTGGCCCTGAATCGGCCGCATGGTTAAACGACGAGGGATGGACCGCGCGGTGAGACTCGAACTCACGATACCGGATTTGCAATCCGGCGCCTTAGCCACTTGGCGACGCGCGGTGAATTGGAAGAGCAAAAAGTTTGGAGCATCGTACCGGATTTGAACCGGTGTCTCGGCGTTGGCAACGCCGTGTCTTAACCAACTGGACCAACGATGCGTCTGGTCGGGCAGGACAGAATTGAACTGTCGCCACGAGTTCCCAGGACTCGGATGCTAGCGTTACACCACACCCCGAAAGCGATTTGTGAATTGAAAACTGGTGCGCCAGGTGAGACTCGAACTCACAATCCCCTGCTTAAGAGGCAGGTGCCTTGATCCGATTTGGCTACTGACGCATGGCGGAACTGAACGGACTCGAACCGTCATCGG
>DASUPZ010000268.1:0-9788 GCA_036280855.1 Pyrinomonadaceae bacterium
GGTGCCGGTTGTGATGGTTGTACCGCCGATGGCGGTCGTGTACTGGTTATGACTTTGATAGAGGTCCAACCGCAGTTTGCCCGCGTTGGTAATGGAGAACTCATAGCCGCCGCCCGTGCCCGACACTTGCCACGAGTGACGATAAACAATCTCCTGGTAATTGCTGGTGATCGCGTTGACCTTGATCCATGCTTCAATCGTGATTGGACCACTGATATTGATACTTGTACTGTTTGGTACACTCACGTAGCCGCTGGTGCCGTTCAGGGAAAGCGAGTGTTGTGTCCCGGAGGCGAGCACATTTACCGTAACGGCGCTGGATATGGTCACACCACCGGCGTCGTCGGTAGCTTTGGCTGTCACGGCATACACGCCGGCCGAAACGGTTCCCCAAACGAACGTGTATGGAGCAACGGTGTCGGTTCCTAACAGAGTAGTGCCATGGTAGAAGTCGACTTTGTCCACAGCGCCATCACTGTCTGTGGCAGTAGCATCGATGACTACATTGGCGCCTGCTGAAAAGGTCGTGTTGTTCAGGGGATCGGTGATGGTCACCGTAGGTGCGTTATTACTGACGGCGGGTACGTTAGTCGAATAGGTTGCGCCACCTTGCAGCGTGCCGTGATTGCCATTGCCCGAGAAGTCGTTCGCCGTCTGCCCGTCAAACTTCCAGTACGCACGCGTTTGGTTAGCAGGTCCCAGTCCCGGGCTGAAGTTGCTGCTGTAAAGAGCGGCCGCTGAAATACGTACCTCATCAATCAAACCGCCGAAGTAATATGTCCCGCCCGTGTTTAGCCCGATCTTTAACGGACTATTGCCCGAAGCTGGTCCATTGGTGGTCCACAGACTGCCGTCAAGCACACCGTTGAGATAGAGGCGCGTCTGGTTGCCGTCCCACACGCCGGCCACGTGGTGCCAGGTGCCGGTTGTGATGGTTGTACCGCCGATGGCGGTCGTGTACTGGTTATGACTTTGATAGAGGTCCAACCGCAGTTTGCCCGCGTTGGTAATGGAGAACTCATAGCCGCCGCCCGTACCCGACACTTGCCACGAGTGACGATAAACAATCTCCTGGTAATTGCTGGTGATCGCGTTGACCTTGATCCATGCTTCAATCGTGATTGGACCACTGATATTGACACTTGAACTGTTCGGCACGCTGACGTAACTACTGGTGCCGTTCAGCGAAAGCGAGTGCTGGGTCCCTTGTGTTCTCGAGGTAATAGGCAGGAAATACACAATGGCTAAACAGACACATAGGGCTGTCAGTAACTGGGCATGCGCTCGAAACATGGGGATCTCCTGTTGTGCGTTAACAAACGTGGCAGCTCTTCAACACCTACTCAACCAAGCGCTGTCATCGGTGCGTTTATTTTCATTGCGGAGAAAGGTCGTAGGAGAAATGATCTCTTCATAGCTCTTTGTCTCCCCTCAATAGGCGTGGGCCAGACTCAATCGACAGTTTCACTGCGCAAACCGGACGTGGGCCCGAGTTATAGTTCCAACGATATCCTGGAACAAGTCGCGTGCGGATGGACCAGACGAGGTTAATCGAAACAGGGTGCGACTGAAATAACGCGCGGCATCATAGTGTCAGCACTCGGAGGCTGTCAACGTTTTAGTTTCCAGGATCTTCTCGTCAGTCGCTCATCTCAGGTCCAATAGGTTCGATCCAGGGAGCGGTAACCTACGGCTTCGGAAACGTGATTCGAATCGATCGACTCGGCACCTTCGAGATCAGCAATCGTGCGGCTCACTTTGAGAATCCGATCGTAAGCGCGGGCGGACAGACCCAGACGTCGCATCGCATTCTCCAGCATCTTTTCGCTTTGCGAGTCGATACGACAATGCGAACGAATGAGGCGCGGCGTCATCGCAGCGTTTGAAAAGATCTTCTCACCTGCGAAGCGTTGGTGTTGGCGCTGGCGTGCTCTTATCACCCGATCGCGAATTACCTCGGAGCTATCAGTTTCCGGCGCTGTATCTCCACGTAGCTCGCGAAACTTCACCGCAGGGACGTCGATGTGAATATCGATGCGGTCCAACAGTGGTCCGGAGATACGTCCGACATAACGCTGTATCTGCGTCGGCGAACAACGGCATTCGCGCGTCGGGTCAGACCAATGGCCGCAAGGACACGGATTCATTGCTGCTGCCAATATGAATGAAGCTGGAAAGGTCAACGACATGCTGGCCCGACTTATGGTTACGTGTTGATCTTCGAGCGGCTGTCGCAGCACTTCAAGAACGTTGCGATCAAACTCCGGCAACTCGTCGAGAAACAACACACCCTGATGCGCCAACGAAACTTCTCCCGGTCGCGGCACACTGCCGCCGCCAATTAATCCAGCATCGCTGATCGTGTGATGAGGCGCACGGAACGGACGCTCTGTGACAAGGCCTGCACGCCCAGTTAGGCCTGCCACTGAATGAATCTTCGTCAACTCCAACGCAGCTTCAAACTCGAGCGGCGGCATGATCGTCGGCAGTCGTTTCGCAAGCATCGTCTTGCCCGAACCGGGAGGACCAATGAGCAGGATGTTGTGTCCGCCCGCGATTGCAATCTCCAAAGCGCGCTTCGCTGAAACCTGCCCACGAACTTCTTTGAAATCTACCGTGTAGTGTCCTCTTTGGTTGAGTATTTCAGTGACGTCCACCTTCATCGGCGCGGGTGGCGTTTCAGAACGCAAATCGGCAATGAGACTGACCGCGCTGCGCAGGTCCGCAACGGGATAGACATTTACCCCCGCGACAACCGCCGCTTCCTTCGCATTTTCTTCCGGCAATATCAAATGACGAATCGAACCTTCACGCGCGAGCATCGCGATCGGCAGTGCTCCTTTGATCGCGCGCACGCGACCATCGAGTGAGAGCTCGCCGACGCAGAGAACGTGAATGAGGTTATGTTCTTCCGCGAGGTCGCCGTTTGCGCCGAGAATTCCCAAAGCAATCGGCAGATCAAAACTCGCACCTTCCTTACGCACGTCCGCAGGCGCGAGATTGATCGTCGTCTTCTGAAAAGGAAAGACTTGACCGCAGTTCCGGATTGCCGCGCGTATGCGTTCGCGCGACTCGCGCACGGCGGCATCCGGCAGCCCGACAATCGTAACCGGCGGCGCCTGATCCGTTTCGTTGCGAATTGGAGTTAGGTTGACTTCGATGTCTACGAGATCAGCGTCGATACCGTAGACGGCTGCAGAGAGTGTTCGAAAGAGCATGTGAGGAAGCTCCTAAATTCAAGAATGAGGAAGGCCACAAAAAAGCACATAAGGCACAAGGGCTGTGTGCTCATTTGTGGCCGAAAACTTAGACAGGATTACAGGATGATCAGGATGGACATGTAAATCCTGATCCCATCAGGTAAATCCTGTCCGAAACTAGCGACGTCGAGACGGTGCGCCCGCTGACGACGGAACTTTGATTTCCTGACCCGCACGAAGTTCGGCGTTGACGGAAATCCCGTTCAGACGCGCAACATCGTTTGCATCTAGGTTACGCGAAGCCGCGATGCGTGCGATCGTGTCGCCCTTGCGTGCACGAACTTTTTCGATCCCGGAAGTCGCAGCAGCCTCGGCCGGCTTCGTCGCACTCGCTCTCACCCACTTCGTGAGTTTGACGCCACCGCTCGGCGCGACGAGCTTCGTCGTGGATTTCAGATCGACGCCGCTGTTGATGGACTGAAGTTGAGCGACGCTCATGCCGGTGCGGTTCGCTACACTCTGCCAGTCTTCACCGGGAGCCACTGAAATCAGCCGCGCTGTTTCGCGTCTCTCAGGTGGAATGCGCTGAATCAAACTTGCAAACTGTTTCGCACGACCGCCGGGGATACGGATGTTGTAACTATCACCACGCGGAGTCACGTCGCGCTTCAACTCGGGATTCAAACTGCGCAGGTGATCGACCGTCGTGTCAGTTGCATCGGCAACGAGCTGCAAGCTGGTCGCAGTCGGAACCTGAACGACGTCATACGACCACGGCGCATCGGGTTTGATGCCCTTGAAACCGTACTTTTCAGGGTTCTTCGCAATCAGGATAACGGCGAGAATATTTGGAACGTAGTTGCGCGTCTCCTGAGCGATGTACGGGTAAATCATCCAGAAGTTGGCACTGCCGGCGCGTGAAATCGCCCGGTCGATGTTGCCCGCGCCCGTGTTGTACGCGGCCATCGCCAGTTCCCAGTTACCGTTGTAACGCCTCGCGAGATCTTTAAGGTGACGTGCGGAAGCGCGAGTCGCCTGTTCGATACTATTGCGTTCGTCGATGTATGCGTTCTGACGCAGTCCATACATGCGACCGGTGCTCGGAATGAACTGCCACAATCCCGACGCGGAAGCCCACGATACAGCCCTTACTTTCCAGGCACTTTCAACCTGACCCAACCACGTAACATCGAGCGGCACGCCTTCTTCAGCGAAAATCCTGCGCGCCAGTTTCATGAACTGTCCGGATCGACGCAGACCATTTTCCATGGTCGAGCGACCGCGTGACTGGTAGAAATTGATGTATTGCTGAATTAACGGATTGAGAGTGAACGAAAAGTTGACGTTCTTCTGTGCCTGTTCGAGGGCCACAAGATCTTCTGTGGAAACTTCCTTCTCACGATCGGTCAGGACGAGCTTGCTGAGTTCGTCAAGTGGCGATGGTTCAAACACCTGATCGCGAAAACCGATCTGTGGCGGCGGTGCAGGCTTTTGCGGGTCCTGGGTATTTTGAGCAACGAGTTGAGTTGTTGCCGGTGCGCCTGGTTGTTGCAGCGGCACCTCTTCGCGGTAAATTCGCTCGACGAGTTCGAGGTAGTAAGTCTGCAATTTCTGACTTGCTCTTACATCGAATCCCGACTCTAGAATCGAATCGACTGCTCGATCAAACTCCTGCCGCGCCTGCTCTCGTTTGCTGTCCTCGAGGTTGAGCTTGCCCTTGCGGAAATGATCTTCCGCGCGCGCCATGATCTGCTGAACGCGACCTTCCGACTGTTCAACTTCCGTCGGAATCGATCGCGCAGATGACGCTACTGGAATCTGGGCAAAACTAGTTGACGCTGAGGCGACGAACGCCGCTGCTAAAGCCACACGGGCCATCAAACGAGGGAAGCTCGCTGACATCAATCGTCGGTGCTCCTTAATTGCGATATGTAATGGCTCCTCTATGATTTGGATGGACTCGCGATACGACGGAGCCAAATCACTTGGAGGTTAACACACGGTTTTTTGGGGTGTCAATGAAACCCCTGGTTTAGTAACAGACGCTCAAACGGTAAACTTTTCCACCAAAATACGACTTCTCACTGATGCGGCCCACCTTGTGGGGGGTTGCGCCAAACGTCATCGTAAATCATGCGAAGCCTGCGACCTGTTCGTTAACGCACAAAGGCACCCTCTCGTTTCAAAAATAAAGCATCAATTCAGTACACCGGCAGCTTTTATTTCCCGACGCAACAAAATGATTAACTTCTAGAAAGAGCAACTTTTACTGCTTAGCGGCCTTCGTAGCTCCGGTGGAACACAGTTTGCCAAAATTTCTGCATCGGCATGCTCTCCTGTGTCAGGGAATAGAAAACCATGTCAACAGTCGTAAAAAGAGAAACCGTAATTCATGAATTCCCCAAACGGGCGGAGGTCGGAGCTGTCGCTTCGAAATCGCCGCTCTTCTTTAACCGGGAGCTGAGTCTCCTCGAGTTTCACGGGCGCGTTCTGGAAGAAGCGCTCGACGATCGTAATCCGCTGCTCGAGCGGTTGCAGTTCTTAGCCATATTCTCGTCGAACCTTGATGAGTTTTTCATGATCCGCGTCTCGGCGCTCAAAGAGGAGTTGGACGATGCCAACGTCGTTTCGCCCGACGGCTTGAGCCCCGCCGCGCAGTTGGCCAAGGCGAGAGAGCGAGTGCTTGCGCTTGTAAAGGAACAGGCTCGCTGCCTGCGTGAAGAGATACTTCCGCAACTGAAGGATGCGGGCATCTCGCTCGTTTCCTACAGATCCCTGTCGAATCATGAAAAGCAGAATCTCGACGACTATTTCATGAAGAAGGTCTTCCCGATTCTTACGCCGCTGGCAGTAGATCCGAGCCATCCGTTTCCATACATCTCTCCACTCAGCGTCAACATTGGACTGATGGTCCATGCACCGGCTGACGTGCAGCTTAAGGGAAGACGAAAACACGTCGATTCGCGGTTTGTGCGGATCAAAGTTCCGTCGCTTGTGCCAAGACTGGTGCCCGTCGGTTCATCGGGTGCACGCTTCGTTCTGCTCGAAGAGATCATCGAGGCAAATATTCAGTCACTCTTCCCGGGTATGAACCCCGGTCCGTGCTACCTATTTCGAGTGACGCGCGATGCTGATATCGAGATCAGAGAAGAAGAGGCTGAAGATCTGCTCAGCCAGATTCAGGAAGAACTACGGCGCCGGAGGTTTGGAACACCGGTGCGGCTGGAAGTTAGTCCGGACATGCCGGCAGACATGATCGACTATCTGACGGATTCTTTGGGTCTCGACCAACACGATGTTTACGTCTTTGATGGACCACTCCACATTCAGGATTTGACGTCGCTCTACGATGTCGATCGGCCTGACCTGAAAAATGATACTTTCACACAGGCAGTTCCTGAGTGGTATGAGGAGTACAAAGATTCCATCTTCAATGCGATCCGTGAAGGTGATCGGCTGTTACATCACCCGTACGATACTTACGAGTGTGTAACCGGATTCATTAATCAGGCGGTTGAAGATCCGGACGTCGTTGCGATCAAGATCTGCCTGTACCGAACCGGTCCTGACTCGCCAATCCCGCCGGCCCTGATCAGAGCGGCCGAGCAGGGTAAGCAGGTAACGGCACTGATTGAACTGAAAGCTCGCTTCGACGAGGAACATAACATCGAGTGGGCACAAAAGCTGGACCAGGCGGGCGTGCACGTTGTTTACGGTATCCTCGGTCTAAAGACACACGGCAAGCTCACACTCGTCATCAGACGTGAAGGTGAAGAACTCAAGCGTTACGTGCACATCGCCTCGGGTAACTACAATCCGACCACGTCATGCGTTTACACGGACCTCGGTTTGTTTACAGTTGACGACACGATCGGCCGTGACGCGACAGAACTGTTCAACTACCTGACGGGCTTCTCGGAGCAAACCGACTATCGCAAACTGATGGTGGCGCCCATCGATATGCGTCAAAAGTTGAACGCACTTTTCGATCGCGAGGTCGAACACAAGCGCGCTGGAAAACCTGCTCACATCATTGCCAAGTTTAATCGCCTTGCGGATCTGCAAGTCATCGAGAAGCTGTACGAACTATCGCAGGCAGGTGTGCAGATCGACTTGATCGTTCGTGGTATTTGCATGTTGCGCCCAGGTATTCCTGGTCTATCTGAAAACATTCGAGTGCGAAGCGTGGTCGGCCGCTTTCTCGAGCACAGTCGCGTTTTCTGGTTTTCAAACGGCGGCGATGACGAAGTTTATATCGGCAGTGCCGACTGGATGGCGCGAAACCTGAAACACCGCATCGAGGTCGTGACGCCCGTAACCAACGAGCAGGCGAAACGCTACCTTAGAGACGTGTTGCTCGACGCTTATCTGAGTGACAACACGAAGGCACGTGAGCTGCAACCCGACGGACGGTACATGCCGATAGACGGAGGCGGCGAACCGTTCAACAGCCAGGAGTATTTCATCGGACGATCGATTAGCAGTTAGCTTACAGGATTTGCGTGAACGCGCAGGCTAACATGCAAATCCTGTTTCTGTTTCCCCGTTTTTAATGGTTCCCCCACTTATCACAACTGGAGGAATCAATGAACAAACGGAAGCTGCTCGCGCTGATCGTTATTGCCATACTGCTAAGTCTCACCTCGATAGAAACCGGCTTAGCCCAGTCAAAAAAGAAGAAATCTCTCCCGAGGGGAACACCGGTTCTCTGGCAGGCGCCCACCGACATTTCATCACGCGATCTTTACCTTGGACCAGGCGGAACTGCGATGCGTCCGGATCTGCGGCGCATCACTTTCGTCAAGGAAGAGAAGGGCGGTTATTCGAAGAAGTATCGAGTGCGAGACGGCTCCGGGCGCGAGTGGGTCGCGAAGATTGGGAAGGAAGCGCAAGCGGAAACGTCAGCGATCAGGTTGCTTTGGGGCGTCGGCTATCTCACTGAAGTGAATTATCTCGTGCCGCGCGTCACGATTCCCGGTAAAGGAACGTTTACCAACGTCAGGTTTGAAGCGCGGCCGGAAGGCTGGGACCGGCTGACAGAGTGGAAGTGGAAACGCAATCCATTCATCGGCACGCCGGAGTTTCAGGGACTGAAGATCATGATGGCGTTGATCAACAATTGGGACCTGAAAGACTCCAACAACGAGATCGTTCATATCCGCGGCAATAACGGCGACCAACTCCGCTACATCATCAGCGATCTGGGGGCGACTTTCGGCCATGCCAGCTCCACGCCGATTTTCTGGCGACTGACGCGAAGCCGCAACCATCCAGTCAACTACGCGAAGTCAAACTTTCTCGAAAAGGTGAAAGGCGATCGCGTGGTGCTGCACTTCGGCGGCAAGAACCGCGGCATCATGAAAGATATCGATGTTCAGGATGCGCAGTGGATGGCGGGCTGGTTATCGCAACTCAGCGATCAACAGCTCCGGGATGCATTTCGAGCCGCGAACTACCGGCCGGACCAGATCAATTTACTCGCGCGCACAGTGCGAAACCGCACGAATGAACTGCTGAGCCTGCGTCCGAGTGTTCAGATCGGTAGAGACGGCCGTTAGAGATCTTCGATGCGCAGTCAGAGAAAGAAAGAAGTATTTACATTAATCGTCGTGTTTGCCGGAGTGCTCGTGTTGAGCGCGCTCGTCGTCTATTTTTTAACGGGCGAAAGACGCACAACTCCGGAACGCCCGGCCGCAGAACGCGCGACTCCTGAAGCCACGGCACAGCCAACCGGAGAACAACCCGACGCGATCTTTGGAATACCCAGTGAACGCGCTTCGCCTGCGCCTCAAGCCCCGGTTCGCGATACGTTCATGGATCGCTTGTTTGCCAGCCATCACCCCTCGGCCTACGTTGGCGGCGATACGTGGTCGGAAACGATTGGAAGAATCACGCTGCGCTTTCTTCTCGCCGCGTTACTCGGAGCCGCGCTCGCGTTTCGTCCGCGCAAACGGGTGCGCGCGCTCAAACGCAATCCTTACGTTGCGCAGACGCAAATACTGCTGGCCGTGGTTGCAGCCGCGCTGATGATCGTCGTCGGCGATAATGCTGCACGTGCGTTCGGTATTTTTGCCGCCGTTTCCCTCGTACGTTTTCGCACAAACATTCGCGATCCGAAAGAGATTACAGTGTTGCTGATCAGTCTGGCACTCGGACTTGCTGCGGGTGTTGGTCGTTGGGACCTCGCGATCGTGCTGGCGTTGTTTTCGCTGGTTGTGCTGTGGATACTCGAGTCGCGCGAGCCGCAGCTGGTGTTTCGTTCGATGGAGTTGAAGGTAATTACAAGGAACGTAGTGTCAACGCAGCAAGCCCTGCGAGAGGTATTCAAAACCCATGGCTTTGAGAAGGAGTTGCGGGCGATCGATCGCGAGGCTGCGGAAGATTCGCCGGGTACGATTGTTTATGCGGTAGACGTAAGCCCCACGATCAGCACGGACGAGATTAGCGCCGACATTCTTGCGATCGAGGGACCGAACGTTCAAGGGATTGAGTGGGATCAGAAGAAGAGCTTCTCTTATCTTTATCAGTAGAGGGCGCCTCCTTGGAGTGCGGCGGCCTGGCGCCGCTTTGGTATCGATCACGACCGAT
>DASUPZ010000269.1:0-3367 GCA_036280855.1 Pyrinomonadaceae bacterium
CTATCACTCGCGGCTGTTAACTCACCATCGCTGTGTGTGCTTTCCGGAACGATTGAAGCTATCGAAGAGTTGGAACGCCGGCTCACAAGCGAAGGCGTGATCTGTCGCCGCATTCATACGTCGCATGCGTTTCATTCGCAGATGATGGAACCGGCGATTGCAGAGTTTACCGCGCTCGTGCGAAGCATTGAGCTGCGCACGCCGCAGATTCCGTACCTCTCCAACGTGACGGGCAACTGGATCACCGAAGCTGAAGCGGTGGATCCTTCATACTGGGCCCGGCATTTGCGCGAACCTGTTCAGTTCTCTGCCGGCGTGGCGGAGTTACTTAATGATCCGGCAATCGTGTTGCTGGAAGTTGGGCCAGGACAAACCCTGGGTACACTCGCCGCGCAGCAGTCGGCGGATCGCGTAGCGCTTGCTTCGCTGCGCCCGCCGAAAGGTCAGAATTCGGAAATCGAGTTTTTGCTGAAAACGGTTGGGCGGTTGTGGCTATCGGGTGTTGAAATCGACTGGTCCAGATTTTATTCGGGTCAGCAGCGCGTGCCGCTTCCGCCGTATCCGTTTGAACGCCAACGTCACTGGATCAATCCGCCTTCATCCGAAGTCGAAGCTCTAAACGAAGAATTCACACAAACTGAACAAGTCACGCAGGCTGCACCAGTCACACAAACTGAAGTCGAAAGCACGGTCGTCGATATCTGGCGCGAGCTTTTCGGGATCGAAAATATTCGCCCCGAGGACAACTTCTTCGACCACGGCGGTAATTCACTTATCGCACTCCAGCTCGTGGCCCAACTCCGTACGTCTTTCAAGATCGATCTGCCTTTGCGCGTCGTCTTCGAGTCTCAAACTGCAACGGCGCTGGCCGCACGCATCTTTGAGATGATCACGCAGGAGCAGGAAATGGCTGAGCTCGACACTCTGCTGCGCGAGATCGAGTCTGAACAGTTGCAACTCGAGCCGACCACGGTTGCTCCTGCAACGTCGTACGAAGCCCCGGTTGAGCACACGCCGGGAAACATTGGCTTCAGTCTCTACTTCTTCTCCGACGACGGATCCAAAACTTCAGGCGACAAGTACCGGTTGGTCCTGGAGAGCTCGAAGTTTGCGGACCGGCACGGCTTCACGGCCGTCTGGACACCGGAACGTCACTTTCAGGATTTCGGCGGTCTATATCCGAACCCGTCCGTACTGAGTGCTGCGCTCGCTGTGCTGACGGAACGAATACAGATTCGAGCGGGCAGCGTTGCGTTGCCGCTTCATCACCCGGTCCGCGTCGCCGAAGAATGGTCGCTCGTCGACAACCTGTCGCGCGGCCGCGTCGCGGTCTCGTTCGCTTCCGGCTGGCACACGAACGACTTCATCTTTGCGCCTGATATCTACGACGACCGCAAAGAAGTGATGTTTCGTCACATCGAGTTGATTCAAAAGTTGTGGGCAGGCGAGACGATAAAACTGCCGGGCGCCGGCGGATCGGAAGTCGAGTTTCGAATGCTGCCGCGGCCGGTGCAATCGAAGCTGTCAATCTGGATCACCAGTTCGGGCAGCCCGGAGACGTGGCGCAGGGCCGGGGAGATCGGGGCCAACGTGCTCGCGGCTTACATTGGTTACTCTCAGGAAGAGTTGGCCCAACGCATAGAGCTTTACCGCGAGGCGCGTGCAACTCATGGCCACGATCCGCACAGCGGCGTGGTGACAATCATGCTTCACACGTTTGTCGGCGATGACGATCGCACCGTCAGGGAAATTGTTCGCACTCCGTTTTCGAATTACCTGCGCACTTACTTTAGACAGTATGAGACCACGGCCGCCGGCGTCGGTGATGTCAGTGAAGCGGACAAAGACGAGCTCATGAACGCCGCTTTTGAGAGGTACTTCGAGTCGAGCACCCTCATGGGCGCGCCTGACAAATGTGCGCGATTGATCGACGGGCTGGTGGGCGCCGGCGTCGATGAAATCGCATGTCTGATCGATTTCGGAGTCGACGCAGATTCCGTGCTTGCGAGTCTCACGCGGCTGGATGAGCTAAGAGCGAAGTACGCCACGAAGAAGCACGAAGAAGCACAAATGAAACACTAAACCGATGAACGATCTTGCCGCCAGAATTGCAGCGCTCAGTCCCGAGCAGCGCGCGCGCTTTGAAGAGTCGCGTAAGGCGAAAGGACTGCGCATGCCGCAAGTCGATCGGATTCCGCGGCGCCCGCGTGAAGACGTCGACCGGTTTCCGACTTCGATCGATCAGGAGCGACTGTGGTTTATCGAGCAACTGCAACCCGGCAACGCGGCCTATAACATTTTCAGCGCCAGCCGGATCAAGGGTCCACTTGACGCAACCCTGATGGAACGCGTCGTCAACGAGTTGATCGTGCGCCATGAAGTCGTGCGCACGACTTTTACCGTCGTTGACGATCAACCGGTGCAGGTCATTCATCCCCACATGAAGATCACGCTCACGCCCGTCGACTTGCAGTCAATTCCCCTCGAACGACGCGAGCAGGAAGCGCTGCGTCTGGTGACTGAAGACTTCTCGCGGCCGTTCGATCTGGAGAAAGGACCACTCCTTCGCGTAGGCTTGTTGCGACTCGCAAACGACGACCACGTGCTGCACGTCAACATGCATCACACGGTGACCGATCGCTGGTCCGGCGCGATCTTCGAACAGGAGACCGGCCTGCTATACGAAGCTTTCGCCAACAACAGGCCGTCGCCCTTGCCCGAGTTGCCGATTCAATATGCCGACTATGCGCTTTGGCAGCGCGGCATGGCAGAGAGTGAGATCTATCGCAGGCAGGCCGCTTACTGGACGAAGAGGCTGACGGGCATGCCGTTCGTCCTGGAAGTGCCAACCGATTTTCCGCGGCCTCCGATTCAGAATTTCCGCGGTGCTCGTGTTTATACCCGCTACTCGAAACGCCTGCTCGATGCGTTGAGGGAACTGAGCCGCCGCGAAGGCGTGACGATGTTTACCCTCGCGCTCGCTGCGTACAAGGCGTTGCTCTACCGCTACACGGCCCAGGAAACAATTCTCGTCGGCACCACGTTCGCCAATCGCAATCGTCCCGAGTTGCAAAACATGGTGGGCTATTTGCTGAACCTCATCGTGCTGAGCACCGATCTCTCCGGCAATCCGACGTTCCGCGAACTGCTTCAGCGCGAGCGCGCGACGGTTCTCGAGGGTTTTGCGAACCAGGACTTGCCGTTTGGAAAGCTGGTCCAGGAACTGCGGCCCGTGCAGGACGCAAGCCGGAACCCGATCGTTCAGCACTCGCTAATCTATCTCGATTTCCCTGAATTGAGAGTGATGGAAACTCTCGGCCTGACCGCGAAGCATTTGGATATTGACAACGGCGCGTCGCGTTTTGAC
>DASUPZ010000270.1:0-5537 GCA_036280855.1 Pyrinomonadaceae bacterium
AATCGTTGGGGACAAGACCGACGCTGCCCTCGTCGAGTTCATGAAAGAATTCAAGGGAATCCTGGGCGCGAAACCGATCACGGATGAAGAGATCAAGACCGCGAAGGAGTCGCTGATTCAGCGACTGCCCCAGGGTTTTGCTTCAGTGTCGGGGATCAGCAACGCGATCACGTCTCTCGTAACGCAGGGCTTGCCTGACGACTACTACCAGACGTACGCGAAAAACATTTCGGCGGTCACTAAGGAAGATCTGATGCGTGTAGCGAAGCGATATATCGATATGAATCACTTCGCGATCGTGATTGTCGGTGATCGGTCGAAGATTGAAGGTCCTTTGAAGGCAACTGAAATCGCTCCGATTACGATCCTCGACATCGACGGAAATCCGGTCGCGGCGTCGCCCGGATCTACTAATTAAGGCAACGCGACTTTAGTCGCATCGTAGTCGAAGACGGTTTGCATTAAACGATGGGCCAGTGGTTCCGGCGCGAGGGCGAGTGCAGCCCTGCGCAAACCTCTGGCCCATACGTTTTCCCACTGCCCGATCCTTCCGTAGTAACGCGAGTAGCTGCTGATCATCTTCGTGCGTTGGTAGCGATGACGTTCGTAGTTTCGCAACGCCTCTTCTGCCGCGCCGTAGTTTTTGAAACATCTCGCCAGCACGATTGCGTCTTCCATTGCGAGACAACCGCCCTGCCCGAGGTTTGGAGTTGTCGGATGAATGGCGTCGCCAAGGAGTGTCATGCGGCCGGTGCCCCAGTGTTTGTTTGCAAGTCGATCGAAGGCGGGTGTCGTCAGTATTGATAGTTTTGGGGTGCCTTCGATCAAGTCGAGAACTGGTTGGTACCAGCCGGCGAACAGGCGAGTCAGTTCGTCGATTTTGACGTTTGCGTTGTTTGCGGAAGCCCACCAGCCGGTACGTCCGAGGCCGACTGGTCCAATGCCGAACCGCTTTCCCTCGCCGTGAATCTCGATAGCTGTATTCGCGGGGATTGCATTCGGAGTTGTTGGCGATATGCCGCGCCAGACGGTGTAGCCGCGATAGATCGGATCGCCGTCGTCGAGAAACTGCTTGCGTACGTGGGAGTGGATGCCGTCGGCGCCGATGAGGAAGTCTGTTTGGATTGATTGGCCGTTGGCGAAAGTGGCGATCACTTTGTCGTGTTGTTGTGAGTGGTTGATGAGTGTGTGTGCGAGGTGGAGCGACGACGGTGGGAGTGCCTGCACGAGTATGTGTTGCAGATCGGCGCGGTGAAGTGCGACGGCGGGCGGTGTTTCGGGAATGGAGACGCTGTTGATGAGCCGGCCGTTCTGGTCCACCCAGCGGATCTCTTTCATCACGCCTGCCTTCGCGAGGATCTGATCGGCGAGGTTAAGCCGCTCGAGGATCCGCATGGCGTTGGGCCAGATGGCGATAGCTGCGCCGACGTCGTGCAGCGCGGGCGCCTGTTCGAAGACTTCAGAATCGAATCCGGATTGTTTGAGTGCGAGAGCAGTCGTTAGACCACCGATGCCACCGCCGACGATCGCGATCTGGACCATTCAGCGAGAGAGTGCCACGAAACGGCACAAAAAGCACAATTTATTTGCGCCGGTTAGGTTTCGCCGAGTCATCCAGACGAGAAAGCAACGTCAGAATCAGTGCGGTAAAGAAGCCGCTGAGGATACCGGCTGGAAGACTTGCAAGCACGAGAGGATTGCGGACACTAAAATCAGGGTGGCCTCCCTGCTGCATAGCGAGGATTAACATAATCACACCCAGGGCGAGTCCGAGGAATGTTCCGGGAACCAAACCGCGATTCAGAAAACTAATTACGAATCCCAACGGCAAACCCAGCACGAAGCCGGGAAATCCGGCGACCACCGCCGCCAGGTGGGCGCAACCCCAGCATGGCCCTGGGTTCATTCCCGGACCCGGATCCATGTTGTAGGCTACGAACCACGACAAAATCCCGAAACAGAAAGCAGTCACGAATCCACCGATGAACGATCCCAATATGGCATCGAATATCTTCATCTTCATACGAACACCATCGTTGGAAGCGCATTAAGAGCACCAGCGCAGATCGCCAACGCAGAATGGGCCAGGTTTAGGAAGACCGCTGCGGATCTGGTCCGTCGTGAATCTTCGCGTCGGCTTAAGATCGTAGGGCAGCGGCACGACCGGCGAACCAGGCTCGACCACGCCCTCCGACAAGATCCGAACCTGCGCAACAGACGTCAGCGGTATTCTCATCGTCAACTCAAACACGCGCGCGAGCAGTCGATGACAAAACACCGGCAACGGAACCATCAACGGCTGTTTGCCGACGACTTCAGCTACGCGCCGCACTGCTTCACTCAAAAAGATCTCTTCCGGTCCGACTACCGCAATGGTCTGCCGTTTCATACGTCGATCAACAAGCGCTGCGCGCAGCACGTGCACGAGATCCTCAACCGCGAGCGGCCGGATGCTCTTCTCCTTGAACCCAACCAGGCCAAACACAGGAAACGTGTGCAGCGCATGGCTCAAGTGGTCGAGCATGTGATCGCCGCGCCCATAGACCACGCCGGCTTTGATGATCGTGTAATCCAGGCCTGAGTCGCGCACAATCTCTTCCGCTTCCCACTTCGACTCGTGATATGCCGAACCACACTGCGGGCGCGCACGCAGGAAACTCATGAGCACGATCTTTTGCACGCCGGCCCGTTTCGCAGCCTCGACGACGTTGCGAGTGCCGCGCACGTGAACACGCTCATACGTTTGTTTACCAGTTTCGCGATTGATTCCAGCGCAATGAGCCACAGCATTGCAGCCCTGGAACAACCGCGTGAGCCGCTCGACACCTGAAAGATCACTCGCGACCATCCGCGCATCTTCTTTCACGGGATTTCGCGCGATCAAAACTAAGCCATGGCCCTCCGATTCAAGGCGACGCGTCAAGTGAGAGCCGACAAAACCAGTTGCGCCTGTAATAGCGATTCTCATTTCAATTACTCCTTGCGGCTAAGCAACATGCTCATGCCACTGCGAAAATCTCGAGCCGAGACAGTGATGGTCCGATTCCTTGTGTGGATAAAAAACGACCGGAGGCCGCGCCGGCACAGTCCGCGTCCGCAAACCCACACACATTCGCGCTACAAGAAAGATCCCCCACGCAATCAGAAACTTGCCCGACATGTTGACCAACCAGGGAATCTCTTCGCCCCACGATTCATCCTTGAAGTTGATCTGATAGGAGGTATAGAACAAAAACGCGGCGGGGACATTCAGCAAGATTCCTATGGCGAGAAGAACCAGTTTGCGAGGAGATCGGAACGTGAGATACGTGCTTACCAGAATGTAGAGGAGCGGAACGGTGAACAGCAGTTCGGTCGGAATAAAAGGCGTTTCAACGAAGCGCACGCAGACAAAAGTAAGTATCCAAACAACCAACGCATAGATACTCAGGAAACGCAGTGGTAACGTTCCCAGAGTAGCCAGCACACTTCTGGATCCGATTCGATTCCCATTTGAAGTCGCGATGCTGCCGAAGGTCAAGAATTCCCACGGCTTCACGCGCGAACCGACCAGAAGAGCAACGGGCAACGCCGTGAACCACGCGATAGCGACGCCGATCGCGAAATCCACGTCGTTTGTTATGTTTGCCTTGTAATAAATGGAGCCGCTGATGAGGCCAATAAAGATCGTGGTAAGGACAACTCTTGTCAGCGCGTGCATGCTTAGCCCGGTAATGTGATACGTGCCCCACAACAAAGCCGCTATGACGACACCGACTGTAGTGCCGAGCATCATGTAAACCGGAGTCAGAGGTATTACCCAGCCGGTCTGAGGGTCGTCCTGGACGAACAGAGCCAGCGCCAGCACGAAGACAAAACCTGACAACAACCCTCCGGCGACTCCCTGAAAGAAAAAGCTACCCGGAACAGTTGGTTCGAGTTGAAATGATTTGGTTTTCATGATGACCTCTCAAGACTCGTTGGACAGGATTTCATGATTAACAGGATTTTCAGGTAAATCATCCATTGACTCCGCCGCATCCCTCAGCTCGTCCAGCAATCGCAACGCCTGCTTGCGCAACGGCCGCATGAACGGATTGCTCGCGAGATGGACCAGCCTGTCGACCAGTTCGACTGTCCGATCGATCAACCGGTACGTGCGTCGATGCTTTGGCGAGGGATCGTGGATCCAGAAGAGCACGATGCCCATCTGGTAAACCCAGAGCAGGTAAGGCAGCTCGGCGCGAAGATCTTTCGGAATGCGCGCGCTCGATCCTTCGACGACTTTTTCAAACAGTTGAATACTCGCCTGTCGTATAGGGTCGGATTCGTCAGAAAATGGATTCAATGGACTTCGTGGGTTGGCTGCGGTTTTAAAAAGCACGCCTGCAAACTGGTGATACGGTTTAAGAATCTCGATTCTCATTCGCATCACTGTCAGCAGGCGTGCTTTGAACGTCTTTTCCTGCTCGAGCGCAGGTTCAGAAGCGGCCAGGTGATCTGTATGGAGGCGCTGGTAGAAGGCCTGGATCAGATGTTCCTTGGAGCTGAAGTAGTAGTAAGCGTTGCCGAGCGATACGTTTGCCTGTTGAGCAATCGCGCGCATCGTCGTTTGCTCGTAACCACGCTCGCGAAACATGTCCAGGGCGGTCTCGAGGATCAGCGCCTTCGTCTGGTCGCCTTTACCGGTCGTGGTCGTCTTCTGTTTGCGCTTCGTAGCCATCGTGTTTACCTGCTGAGTCCGGCAACTCGTCCAATCTGGTAGCGATTTTGCGAGATTGCGGAAACCACTCGCTTCGTAGTGGGCAACAGCTCCGGTGCGGCAAGCCGGTAAGCCCAGTCGCGATACCGCGTTAGTGCCCACAGGACCATCAACCACGCCTTCGGACCAAAGTAGACAACTCCGTCATCGCCCACCACCGTCAGGTCCTGCTTCGTCAGTTCGTGATTGAGCTGGGGGTACCGTTTGCGAGCTTCGTCGGAAGCACAGGGCACGAATTTAAGTTCGACCAGCTTTGCCTGCTCGGCGAGCCATTCGTGCGCGCGCCGGCAGAGGCCGCATTCAGGGTCGTAAAGCACGGTTAGCGCGAGCATGGCTTCAGGCCTCCTGGTGAACGGCAGTGGCAGTGAAAGTGTCCGGGTTTACGGGCGGATGATTGGTGCGTTGGGTGCGTCGTCGCATGCGGCTGAAGATGAAAAGATTGAAGAAGTGCATCCCGCCGAGGACGAGCAGCACCATGCCAATCTTCACAGACAGGGCTTCAATGCTTTGCTCCGCATTTTCGACGATGTAGCCGAGCTTGAGGGCCAGGCTGACGTAGCCGAAGTTGATCAGGTAGAAGCCGACGACGAGCAGGTGATTGACTGAATCGGCGAGGGCTTCGTTGCCGTGGAAGACGTCGACCAGAAACACACGGCCGTTTTTGTGGAGTGTGCGTGCGACCCAGATGGTCAGCGCGATGCTGAGGGCCAGGTAAATCAGGTATGTGCTTATTCCGATTGTCATGGTCAGCCTCCTTTTAGCTGCGTGAACGCTGATTTGAACGCGTTCAACTATG
>DASUPZ010000271.1:0-4581 GCA_036280855.1 Pyrinomonadaceae bacterium
CAGTTGAAGTACCGCTATTCCAAATTCCAGGGGTTCGACGTCTTTTCCATCAATCTCGGTGAGCTGATGGACAGCATGTCTGATGCTCTGCTCGACTCCGGCTACGACGACGACTACTACTGGACGCGCCAACGACGACCCGCCGACACATCACTCGACGCCCTGCGACAAGCACTTCTTCAGGCGCTGATGCAACAGGGACTTGTTAACGAACAACAAGTTCGCGAGATGCTC
The DNA here is from genome assembly GCA_036280855.1 of Pyrinomonadaceae bacterium. Classification (GTDB taxonomy): domain Bacteria; phylum Acidobacteriota; class Blastocatellia; order Pyrinomonadales; family Pyrinomonadaceae; genus PSRF01. The sequence goes on from DASUPZ010000271.1 coordinate 235, forward strand.
GCGGCGAACGAAGGCAAGTTCAAAGGATCGCTGCTCGACGAGCTTCTAAACCAACTGATCGAACGCCTCGTCGAAGAAGGATATTTAACTCTCCACGAACAACAGCCGCAGCCCGGCGAACGCCAACGCGGGGCTCCGGGACCAGGTGAGGTCTCCGACCCGTTGCCGCGTGACGTTCGTTTCGAAGTCACTGAAAAAGGCCTCGATTTTCTCGGTTATAAAACCCTGCGCAACCTGCTCGGAAGCCTGGGCAAAAGCGCCGCCGGGCGTCATGACACGGTCTATCTCTCAACCGGTGTTGAAGCGGCAGCAGCAAGCAAGCGTTATGAGTTTGGCGACACGATCAATCTCGACGTAAACACAACGTTGCTTTCCGCGATTCAACGCGAAGGCTTGAGCGTCCCGCTCAATCTCGAATACCAGGACCTGCACGTTCACCAGTGCGACTATCAATCATCGTGCGCCACCGTCGTGATGCTCGACTGTTCACACTCGATGATCCTCTACGGCGAAGATCGGTTTACGCCCGCTAAGAAGGTTGCACTCGCAATGTCGCACCTGATCCGCACGCAGTATCCTGGCGATTCTCTGAAAGTCGTGCTGTTTCACGATGCAGCCGAAGAACTGCCACTGGGCCGCCTCGCCACGACCCAGGTTGGACCGTATCACACCAACACTGCTGAAGGCCTGCGCCTCTCACGGCGTCTGCTTCAGGCCCAACGCAAAGAGATGAAGCAGATCGTCATGGTCACCGACGGCAAGCCTACGGCCTGTTTCGTACAGACTTCTACGCGCCAAACCGCTAAAACAACCCCGACAGACAAGACTGCCACCGCTACACGCCGCCTCTACAAGAACTCCATGGGCGGCGATCCTTTAGTAATGTCTGAAACTTTCAAGGAAGTTCAGGCCTGTCGCAAAGCCGGTATAATGATCAACACATTCATGCTGGCCAGCGATTATTACCTTGTCGATTTCGTGAAGCAGATGTCCGCAATGACGAACGGCAAGGCCTATTTCGCCAACCCGGGAAATTTGTCGCAGTTTGTGTTAATAGATTTTCTCCGCAGACGAACCCGACGGGTTAGATAATTGGTACCACCCATTTTCAAACTACGCGGGGCGCGCGGTTATCGCGTGCTGCTGCCTTATTTGATCCTGCTTCTGGGGTTCTGCTTCACGCTTCTCGTCTATCATTACTTCTCAAAGCTCACATTCGAACAGGACCGAATACGTTTCGCGCAGTCGATGCAGGAGATCGACGACAAGGTGAAGCTTCGCATCGCCACGTCGATCACGCTGTTGCGCGCCGGCACTGGTCTATTCGCAGCCAGCGATCGCGTCAACGCAACCGAGTTCGCACGCTTCGTCGAGCAGATCGAACTGGAGAAAAACTATCCCGGTGTTTTGGGCATCGGCTATTCGCGCCGATTTTCCTTCGAAGAAAAGGCAGACGTCATCGCCAGGATGGAACGTGAAGGAGTCGAGAATTTCAGAATCTCGCCGGATTACGACCGCGACGAATACCACGCCATTCTTTACCTGGAACCAGCAAACGACGCAAACAAAGAGGCGATCGGGTACGACATGTTTACGGACCCTGCGCGACGTGAGGCAATGGAACTCGCTCGCGATACGGGAATGCCGACTGCGTCCGGACGTGTGCAACTGGTCCAGGAACACACGCAGCCACCCGAACAGAGACAGCGGGGCTTTCTCATGTATGTTCCGGTTTACCGGAAGTATGCGAGAGTCTCTAATGAGGACCAGCGACGGAGGGCGCTGGTTGGGTTTGTTTACAGTCCCTACCGCATCGACGACTTTCTCGGACCCATTGTTAAAGAAAAGGAGTACGACGTCAGTTTTGAAGTTTACGATGGTGCGGAAGCTAAGCCGGAAAACTTACTTAGCAAGGCTACGATCGACCGGTCCAGTGAGCCGTTGTTTGACCAACCCAGCAGGTTTGAGGTCGGGGGCCGCCAGTGGACCATCCAATACGCGACCAAACCCTCATTCAACATAAGCTCGGGACGTCCGCTGCTGAAGTACACCGTCATAATCGGACTGCTCCTGAGTCTCCTGTTTTTTGCTGTGACTCGCGCGGAAATACGCGCTCGTTCACGCGCCGAGCGTGCGGCTGAAGAAGTCAGGCAATCTGAAGCCACGATCAGAAAGACGCTGAGCGAACGTGAAAAAGCCGAAGAAGCATTGCGCGAAGCGGCCGAAGCCTTGAACGAGGCGAATCAACGCGCGCTGCTGGAATACGAACGGCTGACTGAGCGAATCAAAGGGCTCGCACAGGCACTCGGAACCGCAAGAGAGCTGACCGAAGTTTTTCGCGGCCTGCGTGAATTCACGAACGCGTCGGTTCCGTGCAACGGTTTCTTCGTTTCGCTTTACGATCCGGTTCGCGATGTTCGCACCGCTTGTTATGGCTGGGCTGATGGTGATGAGCTCGATGTGTCCGAGTTACCGCCGATGGCCGTGACGACGCTTGGTCCAAACAGCCGCGCCGTGCGCACGGGTGAAGTGGTGATCACGAGCAATTACATGCGCGCGCAACGTGGACATCCGGGTGTCATCGTTGGTCCGGACAACGGCATGCGGCCGGAATCGTCGATGGCTGTGCCGATGGCGGTGATGGGCCGAATCATCGGCACGATCGAAGTGCAGAGTTACGAACCGAACGTGTACCGGCCCGAACACGTCACGGCGATGGGCATGGCTGCGAACCTTACCGCCGTCGCGATCGAGAATGTTCGTTTGTTGAAACTTGAACGCACCGCGCGTGAAGCTGCTGAAGAATCGAATCGTTTGAAGGATGAGTTTCTCGCAACCGTTTCACATGAGCTGCGCACGCCGCTCACTGCGATACTCGGATGGTCCAGATTGCTCGAAGGCGGAACGCTCGACGAGTCGGTCACGCACCAGGCAGTTGAAACTATCGGCCGCAACGCGAAGGCGCAGGCACAGATCATCGACGACATTCTCGACGTCTCGCGGATCATCACCGGCAATCTCTATCTCGATCTGAATCCACTGGACGTGAAGCCGATAATCGAGAATGCCATCAACGTCGTCAGACAGACTGCAGACGCAAAGGGAATTCGCATTGAGACTCAATTCGAGTCCACACCGGCAATGATTTCAGGCGATGCAAACCGGCTTCAGCAAGTTGTGTGGAACCTGTTGTCGAATGCGGTGAAGTTTACAAACAGCGGCGGGCGCGTGTGTGTGAAAGTGTCGCGGGTTGTATCAGCGGCACAGATCAGTGTTTCGGATACCGGGCAAGGTATTAGCAAAGAGTTTCTGCCGTTTGTGTTTGATCGTTTCCGCCAGGCTGACAGTACGACGACGCGCCAGCATGGAGGACTCGGACTGGGCCTCGCCATCGCGCGCCACCTCGTTGAAATACATGGCGGAACGATCAGCGCCGATAGTAAGGGTGAAGGTGCTGGGGCGACGTTTACGATCAGGCTGCCCTTGATCGAGGCGACGACTGGGACTTCCGATTTTCGTGATGCGAGCAACTACAAACCCGCGCGGCTACAATCTTTGTCGGGGCTCAACGTTCTGCTTGTTGATGACGATTCTGATACTCTCAAGCTGATGGAAACGGCGCTGACACGGCGCGAAGCTAACGTCACCGCGGTTTCCTCGGCAAACGAGGCAATCCGCGCGATCACTCGAAAGCGACCCGACGTACTCGTGTCAGACATTGCGATGCCTGACGAAGATGGTTACGGTTTGATCGAGAAGATTCGATCGCTCGAACGCGGCGGGTCGGATAACATTCCGGCAGTTGCGATCACGGCGTACGCGAAGGACGAAGATCGCGAGCGTGCCCTCTCGTCAGGATTTCAGATCTACCTGGCGAAACCGGTGGAGTTGACCGAATTAATTTCCGTCGTGGCGCGTGCCGCGCGGCGAGACTTTTGAATTGCTTCTGGAGAATATGACGCTCACTCGTATTGACGATATTCAGATGGCCTACACTGACGCGGGCATGGGTAAACCGCTCGTGTTGCTTCACGGCTATCCCTTCAACCGCTCGCTTTGGAACGAACAAGTCGCCGCGCTGAGTAATAGTTATCGCGTAATCGCACCCGACTTACGTGGGTTTGGCGAGACCGAGACTTCCCAGGAACCGGCGACGATGGACCGTATGGCCCAGGACGTGGCCGAGTTGTTGGACCATCTGGAGATAACGCGCGCAGCGGTTGGCGGCCTGTCGATGGGCGGCTACGTTGCGCTCGCATTTTACAAGCAGTTTCGATCGCGTGTGCGCGCGCTCGTGCTCGCTGACACGCGCTCGCAAGCCGACACTGAAGAAGGAAAACAAACGCG
>DASUPZ010000272.1:0-6602 GCA_036280855.1 Pyrinomonadaceae bacterium
CATCAGCAACAATCCGATCGTCGATTCTGGATCGAGCTTGTCTTTGTGCCACTTCTGATACTCGTCGAACGACTGAAACAGTGCCGGGGCTTCGGGATGATAGATGGCGACGGCCGGCAAATTCTCGGGCTCGGCGAATCGGAGCTTCAGACGCTTGAGCCGCTTGTCGTGAACGTAATGCTTCAGCGCGTAAAGCAACATCGCCTGAATGTTAGCGGGTGTGGGCTGAAGAAAGTAGCAGAAGAGATACAGGTAATGTTTTGCGTCGGTTAGTGCGCCCGTTGTCGGCACAAACTTCAGAATTCTCGGCAGGCGGCCGATCAGTTTTAGATAGTGGTGCCGGTGTGCTGCTTTCTGTGGCTCCTTCGATTTGTCACGCTTCGCGTACCTCTCCATCCAGCTGGCAAACGAGCCTACATTCAGCTTGCCCATGCGTGTGCGTCGCATCAACTCGGGCATGCAGTTGATAACGATTACTGCGTCATGGATAGGCTTAAGTCTTTCGAGTGCGGTGATGAGGCGCGCCGCGTTCTCGCCGTCCATCACGTGTATGACGAAAACGATGTTTGATGATTCGAGATCGTGTTCGACGTCTGACCACTCGCAATCGCTGAGGGGCGAGCCGAAGTTGTACGCGGATACACGCAGATCGAGTTGGTGTACACGATTGATTTCCCGCTCAGCGTTTTTCAGCGGTGCGAGTAAACTCGATCCCACGTATAAGACAGTGATTTTCATCTGCTTGACAGGATTTCAGGATTTACAAGATTAACAAGATGAATCATGCACATCCTGATCATCGTGTAAATCATGTCACGCCTTCGAGTTGGTCTTCGAGACTCCGGCTGATGTCGCGCAGTTTATCCAGCACGTCCTTATCTACGTCCCAGTAACCGCGGCCATTCGCTTCCAGCAAACGCTGCACGAGCGCGTGCGCCGAGTGCGGATTCAAATCTCGCAAACGATCGAGCATCGCGTCGTCGAACAAAAACGTGTTCGCCACCTCCGAGTAGATCCAATCGTCGACAGCGTCCGCCGTCGCGCTCCACCCAAACGTGTTCGACACGTGATTCTCAATCTCGGCAACACCTCGAAAACCATGCTTCAGCATTCCCTCGTACCACTTCGGGTTCAGCGTCTTCGCACGCGTCTCCAAACGCACAGTCTCTTCAAGCGAGCGGATCTTCACATCACGTGAAAGACTGTCAGACAAATAGATCGCAGGCCGCGACTTCGCCCGTTTCTCCACCGCCTTCGAAACTCCACCGAGATACTCGAAATAGTGGTCCACATCAGTCAGCCCGATCTCAAACGTGTCGATGTTTTGATACGTTGCTTCAACACGCGAGAGCGCACGGTCCATCGCGACGCGCGCTTCCCTGCCCTCGATCACGCTCCCCTTCGAATCGCGCCCGTAAGCAAAACACTTGCGCGTGACGAACAGATCGCCGAGTGTCTCTTCGCGTTCCCACTGCGAATCCATCACCATGAAGTTAACGTTGGTGCCGTAGTTTCCCGGCGCGTTTGAAAACACGCGCACCGCGGCATCATCCGGCTCGCAAGCATCCTGCTGCACCTGCTCGAGCACATGCTTGCGCACGTAATTCAATTCCAAAGGTTCATCTAGCTGCGCCACTGTTCGAACTGCTTTGTCCAGCAACTGCACCGTCGGGCTAAACAGATCGCGAAAGATCCCCGAGACAGTCATCACCACGTCAATTCGTGGCCGGCCAAGTTCCTCGAGAGGAATCGCTTCGACGCCCGTAGTCCTATTTAAAGAGTCGCGCAACGGACGCACACCGAGCAGCCACAACGCCTGCGCCACTCCTTCGCCCTGCGTCTTGATGTTGTCGAGTCCCCAGAGCACGAGCGCCATCGCTTCGGGATAACGACCGTTCTCCTTTTTATAACGTTCGAGCAAGCTATTTGCGACCGCTTCACTGCGAGCAAACGCCGTCGTCGATGGAACACCATACGGGTTGATCGCGTGCGTGTTTCTTCCGGTCGGGAGTATGTCTGGGTTTTGAACGATGTCGGCGCCTGGTCCAGGTTCAATAAACTCACCACGCAACGCGCGCACGAGCGACCCGATTTCATTATTCGTCTCAAGCTGCTTCGAAACCCTTTCAAGCAACTCAAAAACCGGCCGCGTCTGATCCGCGCTAATCCCTTTCCCCTCAAAAAACCTGATCGCGGCCTCTTTATCCGTGTTATCCGCGGCTAAATATTCGCGCAAACCTTCATCGATTAGTTCCTCCGGCAACGCTCGAATCCCGGCTTCCGGCCGATCGAACGACGCGACCATCTTCAGCAGATCCGTTTTTTCCCCACGCGATGAAGGACGGCCAAAGACGTGCAGACCGGTAGGTATCAGTCGCTCTTCGATCTCGACCAACTGTTCGTAAAGCGCGAAAACACGCGCGTCACGGTCTTCGTTAGACAACTTCTCTGTCACAGATTTCACGGATTAGCGGGAGAGATTTTTACAAACCGGGCATTTAGGATGTCTGCCAGGCGCCGCGTTTCTTCGCTTGATTCAAATTCCTTTTGTGTGTCGACAACCACAACACGCGCGCGCGTCTGGTTGAGCGCAACGGTGAGCTCCCTGAGTTCCGACTCGATCTTCACTTGCCGGAACGCTCGCACGTTGAGACCACCACGCCTGAGCGGAACGTTCGAACGTCCGTCGGTGAACAGCAACACCACCGACTCGCCGAATTTGTTGCGCACGAGTTGTAGCAACTCGATCGTTGTCACGAGCCCTAAGCCAAGCGGCGTGCTGCCTCCCATGCGTAACGAATCGAGCACTCGCCGCGCACGCAGGATGCTGCGTGACGGAGGCAAATCGACGTTTGCACTCGTTCCATGAAACGAAACGATTGCCACACTGTCGCGATTCAGGTACGACTTCTTCAACAACTTCAGAATCGTGCTCTTCGCTCGCGCGATACGGTTTACCGCCATGCTCCCCGACGCATCAATCGCAAAGACAAACAGCGTCCCCTGTTTGTGTTTGAGAAGCTTGTAACGCAGCGCATCCGGACTGACCGGAGTTTTCAACGAACTGTCGAGACTCGCGAGCGCGCGCAAAGTCGCATCGAGCGCGATCCGAGCGCCCGCGCTTCTGAACGTAACCGCGCGCGTGTATCTTCCACGCCGTTGGGCCAACGCAGCTTTCGCTCCAGATGAACGCCTGCTGAGCGATCGCGATTTCTCCGCGCGGTCTCTATTAAGGTGCTGGTCCAGCCTGAGTTCTCCCAATTTATTCTCGACTGCCGGCGGTGATGGACCATCGGCGATATTCGGTCTGGAATTGCTGCCCGACGCTGACGCACGCTGCTTTCGATCTTTACTGCTCGACTTTCCGGGACGATCCTGGCTGTGAACGTCACCGCTATTGCCACTCGATGGTTGCGGCGGCGCAGTTTGTGGAAACACCTGCTCCACTGACTGTTCGATCTGCTCGCTGGTGGCCGTCTCATCAAGCGCATCGCGACGCAAACGATGACGCAGTGACATCGCCGAAACTCTCTTCACGTGTTCGTCAGTCACGGCACGACGGCCTTCAAACGCCGCGAGCGCACGCGCCGCACGCATGATCGTCAGTTCACCACGATGGCCGTCGACTTTGAGGTCCGCACAGAGTTGCGCGATCTTTTCGAGTACCGGGCGCGGCACGTCGATCTTGCCCAGGGCCACACGAGCACGAGTGATTCGTTTCCGCAGCGTCTCCTGATCGTCTGCAAACGACTCGCAGAACGACTCGCGAGCTCGATCGTATTTTTCGCGACGTTCAACGATATCGATCCGGTTTTGAAGATAGTTTTCTGTTTTGACTTCGGCGTGAAGGCCAAAACGGTCGAGCAGTTGTGGCCTGAGCTCACCTTCTTCAGGATTGCCGGAACCAATCAGCACAAAACTTGCCGGGTGTTCGACCGAAACTCCTTCGCGTTCGACCTTGTTGATTCCGGTAACAGCAACGTCGAGCAAAAGATCGACAAGATGATCTTCGAGCAGGTTTACTTCGTCTATATAAAGAAAGCCGCGATTGGCGCGGGCGAGCAGCCCCGGATCAAAAGCCTTCCGGCCGGCGGAGAGTGCACGCTCGATATCGATCGTTCCGCAAACACGATCTTCAGTTGCGCCGAGGGGGAGTTCGACAACCGGAACGGGCACACGCTTCGACGTCCGCGACTTAATCTCCCTGCATTGATCGCAAAAATTCCGCTCGTCACCCGGATCGCAGTTATAAGGACACCCCTGAACAACCGGGATCTGCGGCAACAGATCCGCGAGCGCACGGACAGCAGTCGACTTCCCCGTCCCACGGTGTCCCATAATCAAAACGCCGCCAATCAACGGATCGACAACGTTCAGCAGGAGCGCCAGCTTCATCTCCTCCTGCCCGACAATCGCGGTGAACGGGAAAGTTTTATGGTTGAGTTTCTGCACGGACCACACAGAGTATCAATTTTCTTGACATTGCCCAAAAACAGGCATAGAGTTCGGCCCCTCCCGACCCATAAGAACAGCCCAGCAAGTTTGCCATATTCGAGCAGAGACTAGCTCTCTGCCTATCTCTCTCACAACTAAGGCCGCGTCCTTAGCTACTTCTTCGTGAGGGGACTCATAACTCGGGCGCTCCCCCAAACGACTCGAGCTGCCTCTTTAACTTCAGGTCAAGCAGGGTTCCAACTCAGGGACGCAGGTTCCAGTGACTGAAGCTAACAACACGCTGCGCATCGGTCGCTTTGGCTGGAAAGCACAGCATGCGAGTCTTGTTTCGTTCTCAGGTGACGCTTATCTCAACGAGATGGGTATCACGAATCCGTTCGATGGATTTGGCGGACGCAGTTCCAGTGCGGCAGATGCTGGAACACACGAAAATCCTGCGACGACGGCTGAAGGAGTCGTCAATGTCACCTTCCCATCTCCTTTTGATCCGGTGCCGGATCCGGAAGACGATGGACTCGACGTGTTAGCGTTTGCCGACTTCATGGCAGCAACGCGAGCGCCGCGCCGGCAACAACCGATTCCAGCCGCGGCAACGCGTGGCGATCCGCTGTTCACTCAAATCGGTTGCGCAGTTTGTCACACACGAACGTTTGTGACGGCTCCTCCGGGAACGTTGATCAACGGCGGTGCGTTTCCCGTACCGGCAGCTCTCGGAAACAAGATCATTCACCCGTTCAGCGATTTTGCGCTGCACAACGTCGGAACAGGTGACGGGATTGTTCAGAACGCCGGGCAGTCGACCGCCAATCAATTGCGAACGCCGCCGCTTTGGGGCATTCGCGCACGTAACAGGCTCATGCATGAGGGCCTGAACATAACCATATTCGATGCGATCCAACTGCACGCGGGTCAGGCTACAGCAGCGAGGAACAACTTCAATGCTCTGACAGCGGCACAGCGATCGGATCTCATAGCATTCGTGCTGTCGCTCTGATCTTCTCTCGACAGCCGAATCGACGGAGCACTAATCGCCGAAGCTCGCCGACTCATCCCGCGAGCTTCGGTTTCGCTCCAGGTGCGAGCATCGGGAGGTTCAGAGTTCAGCCTTTAGGCTGCTGCTTTCAGAAAGACAAGCTAAAGCTTGAACTCTGAACGATGAATGAATCATGAAATCACGCACGTCTTTGTTGTTGGCACTGTTTTTATTTGGGGCGTGCTGCGCGATCCGCGTGCTAGCAGGTCGGAAAGAACACCACTGCGAATCGAAGAAGGTGAAACGCTGCTCGCAGTAATTCACGGATACGGCACAAACGACTGGCGCGGTCCGGAAGCGACGCAAACATTTCTACTGAAGAACGTAGTGGGCAGCGATTTGAAAGTTCAAAATGGCAGTGAGTTTGTGAAGGCGCATAGCGGCAAACGTCTACCACGGCCGCAGGGCGATCTGATTGGCGAAACACTGCAAGGCGCCGAGGGTTATCTTTACTACGCGTCGGCAACGTATTCATGGTACGACCCGAAGTCGTTCAGGGGCGAAGCGCAGCAGACGCGCATGATCCATAAACCACGCGTGCTGCGTGCTCACGCACAAAAGACTCAAGCTCCAACGGTCGAGATGATCACCGCCGAAGAGCTCAAGGCAAAGCTCGCGGCGAATCAGCCGATCACGATCATCGACGTGCGTAGTGCCGAAGGCTATGCGGCGAGCTCAACTACGATCAAGGGTGCGCTGCACTTCAAGTTGAGAAAACTTAAGAGCCGTGTTTCTTATGCGCCGTTGAAAGATCTGGCAAAAGATCGAGAGATCGTGACGTACTGTGCCTGTCCAAACGATCAATCCAGCAAATCAGCTGCGCAGGTTCTCCAGTCCGGCGGGTTCACGCGCGTGAAAGTGCTGCAAGGCGGCTGGCACGAGTGGCTGCGAGCCCGCGGCCCGGTCCAGTCGAAATAATCAGCGTTGATTCGCAATAAATCCGCGGCATGCTTTTCCGGCGAAACTCAAATACAATGTCGCCGGAGGACGACAGAAAATCTTAGAGGTCAGTCAGCTCGGATGTGTGCGTGGAGACCGCCGCCTGTTCCGCGGGATCAACTTTGCGGCATCTCCAGGAACCTTCGTTCAACTCACCGGACCAAACGGCAGCGGC
>DASUPZ010000273.1:0-7694 GCA_036280855.1 Pyrinomonadaceae bacterium
AGCGAACTGGATCAGCACCTCGACGAGATACCAAAGGATCGCGCGGTCATAACTTATTGTACTTGACCGCACGAAGGATCAAGCGCCAGTGTGGCGCAACAACTTCAGGAACGTGGCTGGAAGAATGTGCATCCGCTTTACGGCGGATTCGATGCCTGGGTGAACGAAGGATTGCCGCTGGATCCAAAGTAATCCAGCAGACGTAATCGAACAAGGGGGAATTCAATAGGTGGCCGTTCCAAAACGCTCTCAAGCGACGGAGAGTACTGCCGCTGGAGCGCAGCAGGACAAGCCACGAGATCAGAAGTCCGGCGGACGCGGAGCGTTGCGCATTCTTGGTCTTGGATTGATCACAGGCGCAGCGGACGACGACCCTTCGGCTATCGGGACCTATGCGAGCGCCGGCGCCGCATTAGGTCCCGCTTTTCTTTGGACCGCACCCGTCACTTTCCCGATGATGTGTGCGGTCGTTTACTTGTCTGCAAAGCTCGGACAGGTTTCAGGCAAGGGATTGTTCCAGGTCATCAAAGAGCACTATTCGGCCTGGATCCTGTATCCGGCGCTCATCGGCGTTTTGATTGGTCATACGATCTCGGCCGGAGCTGCCATCGGCGGCATGTCAGCGGCGATTGCGGTGCTCGTGCCGGTTCCCATGCTGCTGATCATCGTCCTGGTAAGCGTCGCGATCTTCGCGTTGCAGGTTTGGGGTTCCTACACGTTGATACGCGACATCTTTCGGTGGCTGGCCCTCACACTGCTTGTGTACGTTGGTGCAGCGATACTTGCTAAACCGGATCTTGGTGAAGTGATCAGAGGCACACTTATTCCGACGATCCGATTTGATCCACAGTTTCTCTCACTACTCGTCGCCGTGCTCGGCACAACGTTGTCCGCGTATCTCTTCACGTGGCAGTCGAACCAGGAAGTCGAAGAAGAGATTGCGATGGGGCGCCGGCGTTTAGAACAACGAAAAGGTGCGACTAAAAAAGAGCTCCAACACACACGAGCCGACGTCCTTTTGGGCATGTTCTTTTCAAACCTTGTGATGTATTTCATCATCCTTTCGACGGCTTCGACGCTCTTCAAAGCCGGCACACACGAGATCAACGCAGCCGCCGAAGCTGCGCAGGCACTCGAGCCGCTCGCAGGCGGTGCTGCTTCACTTTTGTTTGCACTCGGCGTGATCGGTGTGGGATTTCTCGCAGTTCCGGTAATGACGACGGGAGCGGCTTACGCCCTGTGCCAGGTTGTCGGATGGAAACACAGCCTGCACGCGAAACCTTCAGAAGCGAAAAAGTTTTATGCAGCGATCGGAGTATTTACCGCACTGGCGATGGCGATGAATTTCCTGGGCTTTAACCCGATGAAAGCGCTTGTGTTTTCCAGTATCGTGCAGGGCTTCTCGACGCCGCCGTTATTGCTGCTGATCATGCTGATGACCAACAATCGCAAGATCATGGGCAACCGCGTCAACAGTCGTGGTCTGAACATCCTGGGATGGGTCACGACGGTCGCGATCTTTGCTGCGACGATCGGCTTAATCGCTACGTGGTTCTTATGACACTCAAGGCTCCAGGTTCGGATCGTAGGTCACTATAAACTCCAGAAATTTCGACACCTCGATCATGTCTTTGCCGTTGAAGCGAATGCTGTGTGCATCCGTGCGTTCGACAATGCTCAGGTAACTAAGCACCTCCGACGGTCTGTAGTTCTTGAAACGCACGTCCAACTGGATCGGCGGCGCGAGTTTGTAAGGTTTGAAGTCGTTGATGCGGCCAAGCGCTCTCTTCACTTTCTCGCGGATCAACTGGTAAGCAGCGTCAGGCATCATTGTTTTAGCCGAGTGAAATCCTGACGCCCACTTCACTACCGCGCCTTCCACGTCGCCCAGCAACGCCTGCGTTTCTTTCACCACGGCATCATCGCCGGAGATCATGATCACGGGCACGTTGAAGTGACCGGCAATCGCTGCGTTGATGCCTGCCTCGGAAACAGAGATACCTTTGAGTCGCACGTCAGCCAGCCGCGCACTGGAGATCGTGTGGGCGCGCACGCCCTGTGAGTTAGTGGTACCCGTGTGATACCCGAGAAAGATCGCGCCCGCGAACGTTTCGTCGATGCCCTGCATCATCATGAGTGGCCTGGGCCATGCGCGTACGAGGAGAATGTTCTTCGGGAGTTTCTCGATTAGAAGATTCTGACCGTTGCCGTGCGAGTCGCTTACGACGATCTCGGTGGCGCCTGCGGCAAATGCAGCTTCGATCGCCGCGTTGACTTCCTGCGTCATGAACTCTCGGAAGCGCGCATACTCAAAGCCTTGCGGACCGAGTTGTTCGCCCGTCACTGCGCCAACCACGCCTTCCATGTCTGCGGAGATGTAGATTTTGAGTGGCCGGTTCTGGGCTTGAATAGTTGTTGTAAAAGCAAGCAGTAAAAGTGCGAGATAGATTTTATGAATTCTCATTTTGCACTCTCCTTCATTTCTCAATAACGCGGATCGATTCGAGGGCTCGCAAATACTCGACCACTAACTCGAGTGGTACTGGACCATACACAGCAGAAACTACGTCGCGAATGTCCTGCGCCGTGCGTTGTCCGTTAACGAGGTTCAAAACTTCGTAAGCATACTCACCACCCGATCCGCGCACGCCTTGAAATCGTAGTAATCGCAGTTCGCGCTCGCGTTCGGCGCCGTAATGATCCGTGAAATAGTCGTAGCCGAATGCCGACATCGGTCCTTTGAGTTTTGCATTGCGACGGAACACTAAACGCCCGTCGCTCTGCGTAGCCGTAGCGGGCTTAACCCCGCCGGTAAGCTTCTCGATGTTGTTGAGAAAGAGAGTCGCATCATTGCGTGTGGCTGCGGGAATGCGGAAGAAACGTTCCATTGAATCGACGAGGGCACGTTCGTTCGAGAGATGAAACCGCGTCAGATTTGCGGCCTCAGCGTCCGGCAGTGCAGAACGTCGTGCAAGCATTGTCGAAGTGCGTCGGAGGCTATGCGATTGAAGTAGTCTCACGATCGACGCCGCATCTTCCGCCTTCACGTTCGCGAGAAAGTATGCGCTCGCCGCGCCGATGAATGCTGCTCGTTTCAGTTTGGTTGGATCAACGTTCGCCGGTGTGTCGAAATTCGTGTGGATGTAACGATCGGGCCAGTCGTTCAAATAGATCGCGGGAATGCCAAACGAGGTATCTGTGTAGACCTGGTGATCGCTGCCGAGCGAGAACTCAGCCATTTCAGCCTGTAACGGCTCCTTGCCGCCTTCAGGCGCAAACATCGGATACGGAACACTTGCTCCACCTGCAAACTCAGCCGACTGCTCGTTCACGAAATGTCCAAAATGCTCCGCCACATCATTCACAAAGGACGGCATGCTCGCTGGACCACGCGTTACGTGAAAGATGGCCTTTGTTTCGGGACCACCGCCGACCATGTCCATGTGAATCACGGCCTTGATGCGCGAGGTGATCTCGGGCCGCGCGTTCAGCAGTGCAATCGTGCCTTCAATCTCAGGCGGCCAGATGAAGCGAATCGTGCGTGCCGGCCGTGCGATTTTCCCTTCGGCGATCAGTTTGTTCAGCGCACGCGCCACTTCGAGAATCGCCACGCTTCCACTCGCGTTGTCGTTTGCTCCTGGACGCTGGTGATCGAGATGACAACTAAATGCAATCTCTTCATTGCGCAGGTTCGGATCAGCTCCGGGGATAGTTGCAGTAGCAACGTCGTAGAACCCGGGATGTTTTCCCGCGCGCACGATTGCATGCAGCCGGACTTTTTCTCCCCGTGCGAGACGCTGTTGAAAGTTGCGTGCCTGCTTCAGTGAGATCATGAAAGCAAACGCGGGTTTAGCTGCAAACGTGTCGAGGTGTCCCCAGCGCACGAGGTTTTCATTCTCAGCCCACCACGCCGTGCGCTGGTTTTGCGCATAACTGACGATTCCCGCCGCACCGAAACGTTCTACTGCCAGACGTGCAACTGCGCTCGGCTGTGATGCCACGAGGACAATCTTTCCACGCACGTCCTTACCGGCGTAATCGCTCTCAGACGTGCCGTTGTTGACGTCGATCAGTTCGGCAGTCGCTTCACCACTCTCACTGTCCTGGGCCAACGTCACGGGCATCGCGTCCCAGCTTGCCAGACGCGTGTGCCTGGTCCAACTTCCATTCTCTTCGCGCAGTTCCCATAGTTCTGCAAATTCGGCGTCCCACGGTGGACGAGATTTTTGCGTGCCGTAGAACGTCTTGCCGTCCGCGGGAAACTGTTCGATACGGGCATCTTTGATTCCGTACTCGTGCAGTTGTTTGACGATATGCTCGGCGGCGGAGCGAAATCCACGTGAGCCACGCATACGATGCTGGCGCGAGATGTATTCGAGATTGCGCTTCGCAGTTTCGCCGGACAGTTCCTGCGATAGAGCTGCGACGACGGCGTCAGGCAACAGCGTCGCCTGATTGGCGTTGAGCGTCAGGCAGAGAACAAGCGCGAGAACTTGGTTCACAGATAAAGACTCCTATTGTTCGGTTCAGAGTTCAAGCTTTAGCTTGTCTTCCGAGAAAGCAGCCTAAAGGCTGAACGGAAGGGGCGACCACGGGGCCGCCCCCTGGACGAAACTCACCCGAGTGCGTTGGTAATCGCCTGCCTGTATGCGAGCGCGGTCGCCGTTGGCTTGTCCAGCGTACCGTTACAGCCACCAGCGAGCAGGCAATTAATGATGCTGTCGTAAAGCCAGATGAAACCGCCGTCGATCGTGCTGCCCCACTTCTTATACTGCGCTTGCAGATCCGCGGGACATGCTCCGGAAATCGGGTTGTAGAGGTTTCTGATCGGCGTTCCAAGATAATAGCCATCGGCCTGCGGCGCGGATCCCCACCACGGTACACCGGTGAAGAACACGGCATCGCCGGGTTGAAACGATCGTCCGTTGTGGAGAATCAATGGCCCACGGCAGTAGAAGAAGAAGCTCGCCGCGGTCGTTGCGCCTTTGAATGCTGCATCAATCGTGGGGAAGTTTTGCGTGTAAAGATAGTTGTCCCAGTTTGCGCCCTCAAACATCGCGACGTTCGGTACTGTATGTACACTTTCGCCACGCGAACCCGGCGTGCCCTGAGGCTGGTTCCACCATGGACCATCCGACGATTGGTTGGTAGCGAGACCGGGGATCATCAAGGCATTGCCGCCCGCATTCTTGAAACCGGCGGTCCAGTCGGAGACATAGTCAAGGTTTCCACCTCCACCTGAGTAGACTTGCAGGTGAATGGCATTGACGAAGTCTTTGCCCTTCGCTTTGACAAGACCAGACATCGTGTCGTACCAGGTTTGCTGATCGGTCCATGGACAGAAAGTGACATGGGTGTAACCCACATTTGCGAGCGTGAGACCGAAATTGATCATGAGAGTGGAATCCATGTTGTCTTCGTTGTCGAAGTCAATCGCGTCAATGTCGCCTCCGGCGGCTTTCATGGCGTTCTTTAGTGCCTTGAAGTTTTCATAAATGATGTTGCCGGGGCCGCCGGGTTTGCCGCCGAGCAGGTTACCGATATTGGTGAAGTCGTAGTTTTCCCCCGCGCCGACAGAGAAAATGATCTCGGTGCCGGCTTTGCGTAGTTGGGCCAGTCGCGGAGGAAGATTCATCGGAATGGGGCCGGTTTCTTTGTAGACGCCGCCGGAAACGATCGTAGTGTCGTTCAGGATCAGATCGCCGGTCGCGTGGACGTGAACGGACCAGACGATGACGGTGCTGTATTTGGCAGCGAGCAGATCGTTGATCGCGGGTTGTCCGCCGAACGCGATCGCGTTACTGGTGTAGATACGTGTGGAAGTCATAGGGGATTCTCCTATCGGTGGTGAGTTAGAACGAGGGCCGCATGCTAACACAAGCGGAATGATTTCGTGCGTGTAAATCCGAGTGCTAACCTACGTGTATGACGCTTCTGGTGCTGTTGCTGCTGCTCACGCTCCCCTTTTTTATTCTCACGGTTGCAGGGAAGTGGAATCCGCGATTGCGAATTGCTCCAGCGAAACGCGCACGAGTTGGTGTTACGCTATTCTTCATCTTTGCTTCGATCGGCCACTTCATCCGCACTGAACCAATGGCCGAGATGCTGCCGCCGGCAGTCCCTTATCGAATTGAGCTTATTTACTTAACCGGAGTGTTCGAGCTTCTCGGCGCGATTGGCATCTGGATCCCGCGTCTCACACGAATCACCGGTTTCTTACTAATCATCATGTTGCTCGGCCTGCTGCCGGCGAACATCTACTCTGCCTTCAATCGCGTCGACTTTGGCGGTCACGGCTCCGGCCCATCGTACTTACTCGTGAGAATTCCCTTCCAACTCTTCTCCATCTTCTGGACCTACTTCGCCACCCAACAAAACTGGTTGCGCGGGAAGTGACCTTTATCCGCGTTTTCTATCCGTGTTAATCCGTGTTCTGAAGTAAACTAACGGTGTGAAATATCTTGAAATTACCAGGAGGGGTGAAGTATGCGGCGTGCAGTTTTATTGGTAGTCGTAATCGGTTTGGGCGTGTTGACGATTTCTTCCGCGGCCAGGGATAACGCTGGTCCAGCCCCACAACAGGACCTTGTCCGGCTGGAACAGCGCATGAACCAGTTGGAGCAACGCTTGTTTTCGATGGACACAACTTTGCGGAACATCGAGCAGCAGTCACGACTGGCATCTGCGGGCCGGCGCGGCGTGGCTGAGGAAGACGTGGCCCAACTGCGCTCGGAATTGCTCGCATTGCAGCAACGTGTCGCGGATCATGAGTGCGCTCTCGCAAAACTCGACGAACGAACGCTGACGCCTGCTATGCGTACGCGAAGAAAGTCGGGCAACGATCCGTGCCGCGCGAACTCTGAAACTCCGGTCCAGTTACCCGGGAGCCGTTAGTCGCTCACTGGGCCGGCACGTTCTGCATCCCTTTTTGAAGCGACGTGTAGATCTCGGAAAGTCGATCCGCAGCGGCAGGATCACTACGCGCGAGCAGAGTGATCAGATCGTCACGCTGGTTCATCAATGGCCGCAGAGTTTCCTTCTGAGGCGCCGTGAGATCTGAGGTCGTGCTGGTCGTGTTTACCTGTTCGCCTAACGAAGTGAAAAACGTACTCGCCGCGACACGCGCACGTTCGTATTCGCCCCGCCGTGCATCCAGCGCGGCGGACGAAAGACTGTTTTGCAACTGGCAGAGTCGTAACTCGCGTTGGGCGACGTCTCGTTCAGCGGCGCGCCCTCGCGCTACAACCCACATCGGAATCAAACCAACAAGAAACGCTACCAGCATCAGGCCCGCATAAAGTGCGATGCGACGGCCCATTGGTCCACCAGTGCGATCGGGTTCAGTACTCATTTCATGCCTCCTCCGCACACAATCACAAAAGGATTCTGCTAAATTCTAGCGTTTTTAACGTTTCTTTATGTTGGTATCGCGGGCGCTCGGAGAAACAGCTTATGAACAATCGACATCGCTGGATCTTAATCGTCGTTGCCGTCGTCGTCTTTGTCTGGTTCCTGGTTGGAACTTACTGGTGGCTCAATAGCTTCGACTCGACCAGTGAAGCAATGTCTCAGACGTGGCGGTCGATGATCAACAACTGGATGATCCTCGTGATTCTCAGCGATGCTTTTTTCTTTGTGGTGCTGATCTTCGCGTGGGTGCTCGGAGATGCGAAGCGGCGTGGTTGGGAAGGTTT
>DASUPZ010000274.1:0-30508 GCA_036280855.1 Pyrinomonadaceae bacterium
TTGGCGTCGTTGTACTGGCCCAACAACAACCACGCACGATCAAAACACACCTGAAGGTCGGTGATCCCGCTCCCGACTTCTCACTGCGGGCCACTGACGGAAAGACCTATAAGCTGAGCGACTTCAAAGGCCAGAAAAACGTCGTACTCGCAATTTATGTACTGGCGTTCACCGGTGGTTGAACGAAGGAGCTCAAAGCGTATCAGGCTGATATCGCAAAATTCGAATCAACTGAAACTCAGGTTTTCGGCTTGAGTGTAGATAGTGTTCCCGCCAACCGCGAATTCGCAAAGCAAATCGGAATCGCGTTTCCGCTACTCAGCGATTTTAAACGCACGGTCGTGAAGGACTATGGTGTTTTCAACGAGGAGCAGGGCTTTGGAAATCGCGCCACTTTTCTGATCGATAAAGAAGGCATCATCCGGCACATCGACGAAGGAAACGTCGCGATCGATCCGAGCACAGTTGTTGAGGCATGTAACGTGCTCCAGCGTAAGAAGAAATCTCAGTGACCATTAAAGACAGGATTCACACGATTTTCATGATTAGCAAGATTTTGTTCATCATGAAAATCATGTAATCCTGTCTAAAACTTTCTTCGGCAGCTTAGCTTTAACCAGCTCATACGACTGCTTCACATAGTGCTCCCACTCTTTTCGGCTTAACCTGTCGACGTCCTCCACCAGCACCCATTTGTAGCGCGCGACGTACGGCGCCGGTCGCATCCCCGGCGAACTCGAGAGCTCCTCAAACTCCTCGTCCCTCACTTTGAAAGAGACAGTCAGCGGTCCCTCAAGGGCCGCAACGCAAAACATCTTCCCTGCCACGGAAAAGCATAAATCGTGGCCCCACTTGATGTCTTCGGTGACGGCCGGAAATGTCCGGCACAACTCGCGCAAAGTTTCTATGTCCATAATGTCTAAGGAGTTTGAAAGGGCCAGAACACCGGCACCAGCCACATCACGATCGCAAAGACTGCAAGCGTCAGGATCGAACCCACCTTTACGAAGTCCAAAAACCGGTAACGTCCCGGTGTGTAAACAAGCACGCACGCCGGTTCGAGTGGCGTAAGGAAAGAGCACGACGCCGCATACGTAACAGTAACGGCAAACGTTCTCGGGTTCAGCCCGAGGGCAACGGCAGTTTTAACCGCTATCGGCAGCATGACGAGCGCTGCCGCCTGGTTTGACATCGGCTGTGTAAGCGCAACTGTCATAACAAAGAATCCGGCCAGTACCGCGATTGGACCATACTGGCCCGTGGCTCTCACGATTATGTCTGCCAGGTACTGATCAGCATTAGTCTTTTCCATCGCCACTCCAAAACTGATCATGCACGCGATCAGAATCAACAACCGCCAATCGATGATCTCGTAAACCTCAGACATCCGCAGAGATTGACTCGCGAGCAGGATCATCACACCAATCAAAACAGCGATCGGCAGAGGAACCAGGTGCGTGAGTGAGAAGAAAAGAAAGACGCCGAACGCGAATAACGCCCACCGGCTCTTCTCCGTTCGTGCCTTCTTTTCAGAAACCTCTTCCAAAAGCAATATCTGACCTTCACTGGCGAGTCGTTCAACCCGTTCACGATTTCCCTGTATCAAGAGCACGTCGCCGAATCGCAGCCGCACTCTGCTGATCTTCGACAGCAGGTTCACTCCATGCCGGTTGATGGCTAACACGACGACACCGTGACGCTGCCGGAAGTCGAGTCGTTTCAATGAGCGGCCTACGAGGTCTGAACCGCGCGGAACTTCTGCTTCGAAGAGTTCTGTGTCTTTACCCTCCCAAACAGAGTCGCTCAGCTTGAAGTCGGGTTTGATATCGATGCCGATTTCAGCTTTCACCTTCAGAATATCTTCGACACGACCCTGGACCAGCAATAGATCGTCCGCTTTTATTTTCTCGTGCGGGTTAGGCGCTATCCTGTGCTCCGCGCCCCTCAAAATTCCGAGCACAGTCAGATCAAGCTCGTCGCCGATACGAGTCTCGGCCAGTGTTTTATCAATCAGCGGCGACTTGTCGAGCACGATGACTTCCGTCATGTACTGCCTGACGTGATATTGCTCGGTAAGAGATTCAGCCGGCTTTCCTCTCGGTAACAGGCGGAGACCCACGAGCAACATATACAACATGCCTACACCGACGATGACCACACCAACCCTGGTGAGTTCAAACATCGTGAACGGCTGAATTCCGTAACGCGGCAGAGCTCCACTTACAGCGAGGTTGGTTGACGTTCCTATTAACGTACACGTTCCGCCGAGGATTGCTCCGAAAGCGAGCGGCATCAGCAGTTTTGAGGGACTGATATTTCGGCGGGCCGCAATGCCCAGTACGACGGGAAGAAACATCGCCGTAGTCGTGGTGTTCTTCATCACGGCGGCGCTAAATGCGGCGGCAAACATGATCAGCGCCGTGATGCGAAACTCACTCTCACCGGCCGTGCGGTGCAGGCGACGTCCGACAAGATCTACGACGCCGGTTTTGGCCAGCCCGCCCGTCAGGATGAAAAGACCCGCGATGGTTATGACGATGTCGTTGCCAAAGCCGGCGAACGCCTCGGCGGCGGTTAGTGTATGGGTGAGGACAAGTGCCATCACCAGAAGAAGCGAGACGATTTCAATTGGTATTCGCTCCGTGCTGAATAGCACGAGAGCGATAACCAGTAACACTAAAACGGTCGCGATCGGGATTGTCATTATGCGCTGGTTAAGATAGGCCTTATGAGACCTATAAAACAACTAATGACCTTGTCGATATTTGCACGTTTCAGTGTCGATTGAGGATCGCTAAACCCGGCCAGGCGCGCTAGCTTCAATTTTATTTACGATTTCGGAGAACACAGATGAGGCGGATGAGGGGCGAGCCCTGTGGACTCGCCCTCATCGCGATTGTTTACTGGGTGGTGACGGAGGTGTCGTCTATTACAAAGGACGTCTGAAGCGTGAAGTCTTCAGTTCCAAGGAAGTAGATTCGAACCGTTTGTCCTCTGAATGCCGAGATATCGAAGGTTCTCAACACGTATCCAGTCGTTCTGTTTAAGTTTGAGAACGTCCCAAGTGTAGCCAGCACCGTGTTGCTCGAGTTGCGAACCTGCACTTGCAACCGGTCGAAGGCTGTTGTGGTTGTTGTCTCGGCGCTGGTGATCTTCAACCAGAAACTCAGCGTTGCCGAATTCGCGGTTGATGGAATCGTGATCTGCTGGAACAGTGTGTCCGTATGTGTCTGGCCATAACCGTTGAGCCACGCATACACCGATCCTGTCCGGGGCGTTTGTCCCGTTGAGGTAGTGATCACGCCGGCAGTTGCAGTCCAGTTGGCACTGCCCAACTCGAACCCTGGATTCAACAATAAATTTCCGCCGGGTACGGGTGTCGGAGTTGGAGTTGGCGTCGGAGTCGGCGTTGGCGTTGGACCGCCGCCGAACAACGAGAAGAGCAGCCGGTTAGGTGAACCTGTTCCTGCATTCGTCACTTTGTTTGGAGTCGAGTTGTTGATGATCGCCGCTGTCACCGTTGCAGGGGAAGCAGTCGGATTTGTCTCCAGGAACAACGCGGCAACACCTGCAACGTGCGGCGACGCCATCGACGTGCCGGAGATCGTGTTGGTTGCGGTGTCGCTGGTTCTCCAGGTCGACGTGATGCTGCTGCCGGGAGCAAAGATATCGACGCAAGTGCCGAAATTCGAAAATGACGAGCGTGCATCGGTCGTCGTAGTCGAACCCACGGTGATCGCATTCGGTGCACGAGCCGGAGAAACGTTGCAGGCGTTCTGAGTTTCGTTTCCGGCTGCAACCACAAACGTCACGCCATCGTTGATGGCATTTTGAACAGCGGTATCGAGGGCCGATGAGGCACCGCCACCCAAACTCATGTTCGCTACGGCAGGCTGGCCCGCCGAGTGATTCGTTGTAACAAAATCCACGCCGGCGATAACACCGGAATTTGTCCCATTGCCACTTGAATCGAGAACACGAACTGCCACGAGCGTAACGTTCTTTGCTACGCCATGCGTCGAACCACCCACCGTGCCGGCGACGTGAGTTCCGTGTCCATTTCCATCGTTGGTGCCCAGACCGTCGTTGATAGCCGTGAAACCGGAAATGACGCGCCCGCCGAATTGAGTATGGGTTGCGCGGATTCCCGTATCGACGATGTAAGCGCGCACGCCCGAGCCGGTTGCGTCGAAGTTGTAGGTCGTGTTGAGAGGCAGGTCTCGCTGATCGATCCTGTCCAGTCCCCACGTCGCGTTCGTCTGAGTTGCTCCCAGACTAACGACGGCATCTTCTTCCACAAACGCGACTCGCGGATCGTTCGACAGTCTCGCCGCTTGTTGTTCAGGCATGCGCACTGAAAAACCTTTGATGGCGCGCTGGTACGTGTGGGCTTCATTGCGATCGCCGCCGAAGTCACGCGAGAGGCGAATGGCTTCACCTTCGACGTCGGCTACGTCGTCTTTGAGCACTACGATGTATTGATTGGCGATTCGTTTATCCGCGCGTGCGCGACGGAATTTCGACGCGTTGTCGTTCTGACCGTGAACTGCAGTGAACACCACCACAGCTACGGAAATAGCTACGAGCGCAAACAGAGCAAGCGTTTTTTTCATAGGTCCTCCAGTGGGTAAAAGTTCTAAGTTGGCGGGAGGCTTCAGCGATCGAGCACTCGAGAAATTCCCGAGATCATTCACGTTCGTTAAGAACGCAAATCTGGGATGAACACTTTCAGTGTTTAAGTTTGGGAGGAAAAACCGAGAGGAAACTCTTCTGCCTTCTGGGTCCGCAGATGATAGAGCTATGAGTGGAAAAAAAGCAAGACAGATCTAGATGGTAATCATCCGGCAATCACGCCTAACGTGACCCCAGTTCGACCACGGCCGCGTAGACACCCTCGACGACCATTGCCATTCGTTTGTAATCGAGCTTCTCTTCTGTGTCCTGAGCGGTGTGGTAGTTGCGATTACGGTAGAACGCCGTGTCAGTAATCATCACAGCGTTGTAGCCGGCGTGCCAATAGTTCAGATGGTCGGAGAAATCCACACCTGGTATAAACGTTGGAGCATTGATCGAGTAGACCGGAAGCGGCGAGGCGTTGCGCATCGCCCACTTCGTTCGTCGCACGAGCGACCAGTCACTGAATCGTCCAACCACACTGATAAAGTTTCCCGTCGACGGATATAAAGCGCCCAGGATCGCCGCAGGGAAATGCTGGCTGTTGGGCGCGTCACTGAAACAACCAATCATCTCCAGACTAAACATCGCTTTGACGCGAACACCCTGTTTGCGAAGCGACTCAGCATGGACTGAACTGCCCATTCCCGTCGTGCGAAAATAGGGCGGCTCCTCCAAAGAGAACGCGACTAGTTCTACTCGCATGGGCAGTTGCTGCGCTCCAAGCAGTCGCGCGAGCTCGATCAATCCGGCGACACCGCTCGCATTGTCGTCCGCGCCCGGCATTGGACCAGCCGTATCGTAATGTGCACCGACGACGATCCGCTCCGCTGACCCCGGTCCAAATTGAGCAATCACGTTGCGATATGAGTTGCCCTGAACACGATAAGCCTGCTCGGAAACCGTGGCCGTTGTTTGGCTGAACTCGTTTTTGATGTAGTCTGCGACGCGATCCAGATTCTCGATATTGCTTTCATCGCGTGGCGCCAGTTCGACGGAGAGTTTACGAACGTGGGCCTGAAGACGAGACGGATCGACAGTCCTTACTGCATTGGGCGTCGCCCTGGACAATATAGGCTGGGTCACGCAAAACCACAGCGCCACCAGCAGCAACAAGAAAACGAGCACGGCAACCAGCATGATGCGAATAATACGACGCCGCCGCTCCACTTGTGATCGCCACTGCGCTTCTACTGAGGATTCAGCCACGGATGGTCCAGAGGGGCCTATTGATTCCATTTAAATTCGACGCGCATCAGTATACACTCGGGGTGAGGACTAAGATGATTTCAAGTCCACCGTTCAAAATGTTGCTTGTGGTTGCGGCGCTCCTGATCGCAACCGTAGCTATCGTTTCCGCCCTCCGGCCGTTTTCACAACCGCAAGAAACGGCAACAGCGCCGGCGGAGCCAACTCCCACTGTTTCCGGCAGCGAACTGGTCGCAGGTTACCGCGGATGGACCCGTGTAAATCCCGAGCCGGTCGTCTTGCCTTCACACCTCGCGAGAATGTGTTTTGCTCCAACTGCGAAGCAACTGGAACTCGAAGAAAGTAATCCACACAAAGACAAGTTCATAACGGTTTACGTCAACGAGATCGGTAAAGAAACGATGATGGAAAAGCTGGAGGGTGTGTATCCGCAAGGCTCCGTCATCGTCAAGGAAAAGTTGGCGCGCAAAGATAGCTCGTCACCTGAACTTCTCACCGTGATGATCAAGAGGGAACATGGTTACAACCCACAATACGGCGACTGGGCCTGGATGGTTGTTGATGGATCAGGCACATCAGTCCTGGCGCGCGGAAAGCTGACGAACTGCCAGGGCTGTCACGAGCAATACAAGGGCGGCGACTACGTCTCTCGTAAGTATCTTCCAGAAGAACTGCGACGAAAGCTGAAGTAGGCCATAGATAAAACGGAGGAAAATCCGCGATTTTATCCGCGTTATCCGTGGCTCAAAAACTAATCCAAACGGAGTTCACCATGTACCTGAAGCGTCCTCCCTTTTTCGCGTTGGTGCTGCTGCTTGCGTTATCGGTTGCCGCTCAGGCAGACAAAGTTGACGACTACGTCAAAGCTCAAATGGAGAAGCAGCATATTCCCGGAGTGTCGCTGCTCGTCATCAAGGACGACAAAATTATCAAATCACAGGGGTACGGCCTCGCGAACGTAGAACTAAACGTTCCCGCAACTGCCGACACTGTTTACAAGATTGGGTCCGTCAGCAAACAGTTCCTCGCGACTGGGATCATGCTGCTGGTCCAGGACGGAAAGATCAGTCTCGATGATCCCGTCGCCAAGTTTCTCGAAGGAACTCCCGACACCTGGAAACCTATTACAGTTCGACACCTGCTCACGCACACGTCAGGTATCGTCCGCGAAGCGCCGGGCTTTGATCCGCTCAAGATTCAAAACGAGGCTGATGTGATCAAGACTGCTTATCCGTTGCCGCTGCGATTCACACCCGGTGAGAAGTATGAGTACTGCAACGTCGGATACTTCACACTCGCAGAGATCATCAGCAAGGTCAGCGGCAAGCCGTGGGGCGACTTTCTGAAGGAGCGTGTGTTTGAACCGCTCGGAATGAACTCGACGCGGACGACGAACATGACGGAACTCGTGCCAAACCGCGCCAATGGATACGTCTGGAGAAACGGCAAGCTGCAAAACGCGAGCATCTATTTTGCACTGCGTCCGAGTGGGGCTTTTCTCTCTACAATCAACGATCTTGCGAAGTGGGATGCGGCCCTTAATACCGGGAAGATCCTGAAGCCATCAACGCTCGAGCAGATGTGGACGCCCGTCAAACTCAACAACGGTACGACTTCGCTTTACGGCTTCGGTTGGGAGTTGACGCCCATTCGCGATCACAAGCAGGTGAACCACGGTGGTTCACTGCCGGGCTTCCGTGCGCAGTACACAAGGTTCGTCGATGACAAGATCTCCATCGCTGTCCTGACCAACGGCGATAATGCTAATGCGTCCGCGATCGCGATCGGCGTCGCAAACTTCTACATACCGGGTTTGATTCCGGAGCGTGTGGTCGCGAAAGTTGATCCAAAGATATTCGATAATTACGCCGGTCAGTACGAAGGGAATCCGTCACAGATTATGTCGGTGACGCGTGAGGCAGACAAGTTGATGATCCAGCAAGGCACGGGTGAAAAGCGAGAGTTGTCGCCCGAGAGTGAAACCGTCTTTTTCATCAAAGACCTCCCGCGCTCAACTTACAGCTTTATCAAAGACGCCAGCGGCCAGGCATTTCTTGTGGTCCATCAGGATGGCAGAGAAGTGTGGCGCGGCAAGAAGATTAAGTGACAGGAACACACTTATAGGTCCAATAGGTCTTATAGGACCTATGTTTTCTTCCTACGGTTTCCACTTGAACGGAAATAGCTTCCCGGCTTCGACGGGATCGATCTTGGCGCCGGCCATTTCCACTGCACGTGAAAGAACGGAATCTTTCTGCAAGCGAAGATCTTCAGCCGTGGGCAACACAAGTTCATCAGGAGTTACGCCCACGTGCTCGAGACTCTTCCCGTCCGTCATGATCAAGTCTGCATCGGTCACGCTCACCGCGTAGAACACAACTGTATCGAGGCCAATCTGATGCGGGTAAATCCGGCTTCGCATCACCTTCCCGGACGTGCGGTCTCCGACCACCGTACCTCGTTTCTCCAACTGCACCACCCGCGCAAGCACTTCCGACGCAGAACCCGAATTACTATCAACGAGCACTATCAAACGCCCTTTGAAGCCACTGGCACCGCGAGTCTTCGCTATCATCGGCTTCGACTCTTTGCGTAACTTCTGATCCCCAATCGTGATATCACGATCGAACAGGTTACCGACGAGACGCCGGAGTGTTTCGACCGCGCCTCCTCCATTGCGCCGTAGGTCCAGGATCAACGTTTTGGCTTTCTTTACTTTATCAACGTACTCATCGACACCGTCTTCGGTAAGATCGAACGAAGGCAAACGCCAGATCACAATGTCGTTGCCAACTTCAACGAAGCGATGTGCACCCATACGATATTCGTCTTCGAGTTCTCTCTGGTAAGTATTGAAATCATGCGAGCTGGTGAAGTCAAAAATGACCTTCCCGGTCTGGACCTTGGCTTTCAACTCCAACTGCCGCGGTTGCTCACCAGGGGCTTGCACCTGGACGTTGACAATCTGACGTGGCTTGAGCACGTTGTAGAGATACTGGTAAATCCACAGGTTCGCGCGCGTTGGAGTCACTCCATCAATCGCAAGTACCTTGTCTCCGGGCTTCAGGCCCTTCGCCTCTGCATCACTCTTGGGCTTCACGGCGATGACGTAAGGATCGTCGCCAAACGTCTGCAGTTGCCAGCCATATTCAATCCGCGCAGCTCTTTCAGGTGGGAGAAACAGCGTGTGAGAGTCGTTGAAGTCCAACAACATCTGCGCGATGATCCCAAAGACCTCAGCGTTCGACTTGGCTTGTTTTATTCTTTCCTCGGCGGCCTTCGCCCGCGCGTCTAAATCAATTCCACGAAGCTCAGGGTCATAGTAGTTTTTGCGGATATCGTCGCGCACGGCCTTCAACATGATCAGCCCGCGGTCTCGATCCTGACCTGAAAGCGACTGTGACGAAACCGGGTGAGCACTCACGAACAGAACGATGACCGGGATCAAAAGCCACAAAGGTTTTCGCATGTAAATTCTCCTGAGTTTTTTGAAGAACGACGCCCTGGGTTCAACTTGCAGAGTGGGATAATTCGCCTTGATCGTAGGCCTTTATAGCATGCAACAGAAAAGGTTTAGCCTGCAATAGGCAGTTTCACTGACTGGAATTTTTTTCTCGAAAAGACATCGACGCGTTGACCGGATTGTGATATTTTCCGCTGCGCATTTCTCGAGGTCGCCCACGCTTTAAATCCATTTCGCGTCGACGCGCGTCGCCTCCAGTTATGAAACGTTTTCCGCGGGTTTCTTCATAAAGATTAGCCGAACTAAATCGCGGTTGGTCTTTATCTCTTCTAAACGTTCCGCTTGAGTCTCCGTTTGTCATTCCGAAAGGAAATCCAGTGAAAGCCATCACACGTCAACCTAAATTGCTGGTCAAGATGTCGGCTGGTCCACAACGGCTTACGCTTGCTGCCGGCAAATCCAGGTTTACTCTCCAGGCCGAACCCCTTTTCGAAAGCATAAAGGAAAAGCCCAGGCTCGGCGCTGCCGCGCCTACGCAATGGCAGATGGTCACCGCAACCGAGGAAGCTGACGAAGTAAACGGTTGGGAACTCTGTCACCAGATGATGACCGGCGGATTAGGCATGGCGGGCGGAAATGTCGAGTTTGCAGAACCTGACCTTGAGCAGCGTTGGACCTTTGGCACCGAGGCCCAGTCGCTGATGGCCGCAACTGCTTCGTGTGACAGGTCACAGGATCCCGATTCGCGGCTCCCGGTTGGCGACGGCCTCTTCTGGTTTCGAGATCAGGGGCATTCACAACTTCAGTCAGCACGTGACGAGGTGGGCCAGCCGGCAGCGCGCGTGCGGATTGCGCACTTCGATACAGGCTACGATGACCTTCACGTTACGAAGCCGCAGTTTCTGCGCACCGACTTGCAGCGCAATTTCGAAGACGGCGAGCTGAATGACGCAAGAGACAACCGCGATGGCCTCGTCAATAACTTCGGACACGGCACCGGAACACTCGGAATCCTCGCCGGCGCCACAATAGAAGGTTCTCCACTCGGCGGCGCTGCGTTTCTCGATGTCATCCCTGTAAGGGTGGCAAACTCCGTGGTCCTATTCAAAAACAGTTCAATTGCGAAGGCGTTCGACTACGTTCATTCGCTCGCCAGTAATCCCAATACGCAGGTTCACGTCATCACGATGAGCATGGGGGGACTGGCGTCACAGGCATGGGCCGATGCAGTAAATGCGCTGTATGAGCTGGGTGTATTCATCGTCACCGCCGCCGGCAATAACTTTGGTAATTTCCCGACTCGAAACATCGTCTATCCGGCACGATTCAAACGTGTGATAGCGGCGTGCGGAGTAATGGCTGACGGACGTCCATACGCAGACCTCCCACTCAGAATCATGGCGGGCAACTATGGACCAGAGAGCAAGATGCGGACAGCTTTCGCCGCCTACACTCCAAACACGCCGTGGGCCCGAATCGGCTGTAGTCAACTGCTCGATCGTGACGGTCGTGGAACGTCGTCGGCAACGCCGCAGATCGCTGCCGCGGCTGCGCTGTGGATTCAGAAGTTCAAGTCGAAGTGGGACAGCTATTCGGATGGCTGGATGCGAGTTGAGGCAGTCAGAAAAGCACTCGCCGATTCCGCCAGTTTAGAGTCGCCGCAACTGAGTGAAAGACTGGGACGCGGCATCATCCGCGCCAAGGCAGCATTGGACCAGCAACCGGCGAATGAAGCAGACTTAAAGAAAGAAGCAAAAGATTCTATTAGCTTCCCGTTCCTGCGAGTGATCACGGGATTGGGCGTCGCGGTTCCTGATGCACGTCAGCAAATGCTGGAGCTCGAAGCGCTGCAACTCACGCAGCAGTCGAAAGAGCTTGAAGAGCTGATGCCCGATCCGGAACGCGACGCGCGCGACCTGTCTCACACCGAACGTCAGCGGTTCATCGATGCGTTGGCCAATACACCCGGCGCCTCCAGAAGTTTACGAGAAGCGCTGGGAAGCCGGGAGCGGACCGTGAGACCTCAGGTGACAGTTCCAAAGGAACTTACGCCTGCCGAAAAAACTCTACTCGAGCGTGCGATCAATCCTCCGTCACGTTCGCCGAATAACAGACCGCTGCGCGTGTTTGCATTCGATCCGCTCGCAGGGACCAAACTCGAAACACTGGCTATCAACGAGACGACGATTCCGGTTCGTTGGGAGAAGCTCGAGCCTGGGCCAGTGGGCGATTACCTGGAAGTGGTAGACGTTGATCCGGCCACGGGCGTGGCTTATGCGCCGATCGATCTGAATCAACCATGGCCGCTTTCGCAGGGCGGTCTGCGACCGTCGGAAGCTAACCCGCAGTTTCATCAACAGATGGTCTACGCGGTGGCGATGAAGACGATCCAGCACTTCGAGAAGGCCCTCGGCCGTGTGGCCTTGTGGGCGCCGCGGATCGTCAAGACGAAAAACGGATACGAGAGTCACTTTGTCCGCCGCCTGCGGATCTATCCGCATGCGTTGCGGGAAGCAAATGCTTATTACAGCCCCGACAAACATGCGCTGCTCTTCGGATACTTTCGCGCGTCCGAGTCAAACCCCGGCGAGAACCTTCCGGGACAAACAGTCTTCTGCTGTCTCTCGCACGACATTATTGCTCATGAAACAACACATGCCCTGTTGGACGGACTTCATCGCCGTTTCCGTGAGCCGACGAATGCCGACGTGCTCGGATTTCATGAAGCTTTCGCAGACATCGTTGCACTCTTTCAGCATTTCACGGTCCCGGAGGCACTGCGTGACCAGATCGCATTAACACGTGGAGACCTGGCGCAACAGAGTTTGTTGGGCCAGTTGGCGCAACAATTCGGTCACGGGATCGGTCGTTACGGCGCACTCCGCGATGCGATCGGCCATATCGAAGAGACTGACGGCAAGCAGGCGTGGAAACTAACCGAGCCAAAGCCTACCGATTACACCGAGGCAGCGGAAGCTCACGATCGTGGAGCAGTGCTCGTGGCGGCAGTGTTTGAAGCCTTCCTGAGCATCTACCGGAAACGAAGCCGCGATCTTATTCGGCTTGCAACCGGTGGCACCGGCGTTCTTCCGCCCGGCGATATTCCAAACGACCTCGTAAATCGTCTGGCCCAGGAAGCGAGCAAAACAGCATCGCATGTTCTGAACATGTGCATCCGCGCGCTCGACTACTCACCTCCTGTTGACCTGACTTTTGGTGATTACGTGCGGGCGTTGATTACTGCCGATCGCGATCTGGTGCCTGACGACGATCTCGGTTATCGCGTCGCGTTTCTCCAGGCGTTTCGCCGCCGCGGCATCTATCCTGAGTTCATTCGCAATCTTTCAACCGAAAGTGTCTGCTGGGACACTCCGGAGCTGGACGTAAAGATTGATGAAGGTATCGGGCTGCTGTCGCTTTCGTGGGACCTTCACGCAAACCGCAAGGGCGCTTACGAGTCGTCGCGAATGAACGCCGCACGTCTGAACGAATGGCTCAAGAAGAACATGACCGAAGACCAGGCGCGGTCTCTCGGATTTTCTCGCATGGCCTCGTTAACGGTGGGAACAGAAGAAGGAAAACTCTCACCTTTTGAAGTTCACTCAGTGCGTCCGGTTCGCAGGGTAGGTCCCGACGGGCAACAACGACTCGATCTGGTAGTGGAGCTCACGCAGAGCTGGTTGCGTCCTAACGGCGACAAGTATCGAGGCGGCAGCACAGTTATCGTCGATCTCGAACAAAGACGACTGAAGTACGTGGTGCGAAAACGGGTCGGTCATGCGCAACGCATTTCCAATCAGCAGGGATTTCGCGTGTCCCTTGCCGATATGTCTATTCGCAGCAACTACTATGACGACATCGCGCGCGGTCGCGAGCCGTTTGCAATGCTTCACCGAGGCGCGTAGGGAGACAACATGGCAGCACGCAAAACCACGAAGAAGACGAAAGCCACTAAGAAAACGAATTCGAAGCCGGCTGCGAAGAAGTCCACTTCGAAGAAGGCCGCTGTGCGCGCAACCAGGCGCAAACCCGCGTCCAAATCGGGAAACCTGAATGGCAACTACCGGATCAAGGTGCGGATGTACCGGCAGGGGTTGGGCGACTGTTTTCTGCTGACGATCCCGCGCAACAACGGTAAGCCGTTTTATGCGGTGATCGATTGCGGCGTAATCCTCGGCACGAAAGAGCCCAGCAAAATTATGACCGAGGTGGTGGAGCACGTCATCACGACCACGGGTGGTCACGTTGATCTCGTCGTTGCGACACACGAACACTGGGACCACATTTCGGGTTTCCAACAAGCAAAAGAGGTTTGGACCGACAGAGAGAGGCTTACGATCGGTGAGGTCTGGCTTTCGTGGGCAGAAGATCCGAAGAACCCGCTCGCCAAAAAACTGCGAGGTGAGCGCCAGGCATTGAGAATGGCCCTCCAGGCCGCCGCTTCGCGCATGCACCTCGCCGGAGATTCCACGGCAGCCGAAGACGTAACTAACCTGCTCGGATTTTTTGGCGCCGCCGGAAGTACAGCCGATGCGCTGGAATCGGTAAAGGATCTCTCTGACAATCTCAGATTCTGCACTCCACAGGACGATCCGGTTCAACTTCCGGGGACAAGTGTAAAAGCCTATGTCCTTGGTCCACCTCCCAATGAGAAGCTGATCAAGAAATACAACCCGTCGAAGAGAGAACCTGAAACTTACGGCATGGATGCGATGAAGCATTACCTGAATGCACTCCATCCAACCATGTCGGAAACGGATCTGGAAACACCCTTCGACGAAAGATTTCAGATCCCTCTGCACGTGGCCCAGCAGATGCCCTTCTTTCAGCAACACTACTGGGGTGAGGATGTTGAGTCCGACGAGAAGGACCAGGGCTGGCGTCGCATCGACGGCAGTTGGCTCGACTCTTCTTCTTCACTCGCTCTTCAGCTCGACAGTGCCACCAACAACACTTGCCTGGTGCTCGCGTTTGAGCTTGCCGACGGCGACGTTCTTTTGTTTGCAGCCGACGCACAGGTGGGAAACTGGTTGTCGTGGCAGGACGTGAAATGGGGCGTTAATGGAACGGAAGTGACCGGCCCCGACTTACTCCGGCGAACGATCTTCTACAAGGTTGGTCACCATGGCAGTCACAACGCGACGCTTCGCGAGCTGGGACTCGAACAAATGAAGTCGCTCAAGCTGGCCTTCGTTCCCGTCGATCGTGAGATGGCCGTAAAGAAACGCTGGCATCAGATGCCGCTGAACGAGTTGATGGAACGGCTCAACGTGATCACTGACGAGAGAGTAGTAAGGATCGACAGTGACATTCCAACCAAACTAACCAAGAGCATGGTGGGCGACAAACTGTATCACGAGGTCGTGTTGTGAATGAGTCATACGCCGAAGGCGTTCGCTAATTACAGCCCAGCGTTTGGAACCCTTTGAAGGGTTAGGCAGTTGGCGAACCCCTTTCAGAGTCTGTACGAATAACGCCGAAGGCGTTGGCTAATTTGAGCCCAGGGTTGGAGCGTAGCGACAACCCTGGGTATCGGATAAGGAATGTATTGTGAACCCTGAAAGGGTTCCGCAATTGGCGAACGCTTTCAGCGTTTCAGAATTAATTTAATTTGCTAACCCAGGGTTGGAGCGTAGCGACAACCCTGGGTATCGAATAAGAAAGTATTGTGAACCCTGAAAGGGTTCCGCAATTGGCGAACGCTTTCAGCGTTTCAGAATTAATTTAATTTGCTAACCCAGGGTTGTCGCTGCGCTCCAACCGCTGGGCTGAAATTAGCCAACGCCTTCGGCGTAAATTCAAATTGACGTTCGGGCCAATGAGTAAGGAATAACACCATGGCAATCATTGAAGGACGCAATGTCACTGACGACCGCACGCTGACGCCTGACTTTTGCATTATCGGCTCGGGCGCGGGGGGTGGCGTTTGCGCGCTGAAGTTAGCTGAAGCCGGTTTCGATGTGCTGGTGCTCGAAGAAGGACCAAACATTCCTAAAGAGAATGGACCAGCGCCGGGGCAAAAACGAAAGATGCTTAACGAGCGCGAAGTTGACATGTACAAACTGCTCTACCAGGAAGGCGCGACGCGTTTGACGAGGAACGGGGGCGTCAAAATCCTGCAGGGGCGTTGTCTTGGTGGTGGTACTGCGGTGAACTGGTCAGCGTGCCTGCCGCCCCGCAAGGAAACGCTGCACGAATGGCAGAAGCGAGGACTTCCGTTCACACGTGAAAACCTCGAGCCATACTTGCGCGAAGTGGTCAACTACCTTCCGATCGTCAGGAACGACAAGTACAACACGTCGGCGCGAAAGTTCATGTTGGGATGTGCGAAGCACTCCATTCGACATGAAAATTTGCCGAACAATACGCACGAGTGCCGGGAGTGTGGCAGTTGCGGTGTGGGTTGTCCCTACGATCGCAAGATGAGCGGCTTCGTTAAGTGGCTGCAGGACGCCGTCGATCTTGGCGCGACGATCTACACCGATACGAAAGTCGATCGGCTGAAAGCGAGCGGCGATCAGATCACTGAAGTGCATGCACACTTTATCGACGGCAAGACGCGCCCAACCCAACGTAAGCTTGTAGTCAAACCGGTGAAAGGAATAGTGATGGCGGCGGGCGCCATCGGTACTCCGGCCATCCTCATGCGTTCCGATCTCGATCTCGATAAGCGCGTGGGGAAGTTTACTCATATACATCCGGTAACAATCACTATTGGAAAATATCCCGAGAGCACGTTTCCGGCGTACGGCGTGCCCGACAATATGTGGACGCCGACGTTTGCGGATGGTCCTACAGGTTACCTCATCGAAACTGGATCCTTTTACCCTGTCCTTTCCGCATCGGCGACGCTTCAGCATGGTGACGAACTGCACCGCATCATGCGCGACTATTATCCGAACGGCGCCATTTCTTATGCGCATCACACGACGGGATTCGATCCGAATGAGAAGTACGGCACGGTCAAGCTCGACGACAACGGCGATCCTGAACTGGACTACAAGATTCCCAAAGCCAACGTTGGGCCGATGCAGGAAAGCATCGTGATGATGACTCGGATTCACCTCGCCGCGGGTGCAACGTCTGTTTACGTCATGCGAAACCCGCCCCTCGAGGTCAAGCAGGACACTCAATTTTCCGAAATTAGAAAAATCGATTTTACGCAGCCACAGCGCGCCACTATTTTCACTGTTCACGTGATGGGCGGCTGCCAGATGAACAAAGACAACAAGCGCCGTTGCGTCAACAACGATTTCACGTTCAGTGGAAAGAAAAACCTGTGGGTCGCCGATGGGTCGATCTTTCCAACGGCGCTCGGCGCAAATCCGCAAGTAACGATCTACTCGCTGGCACTGTGGGCCGCACGCGAGATTTGCGAGCAGAACCAGGCGACGTTCCAGTTCAAACACCAGCAGGGAGGTGATTTGCCATGGCCGGAGTATTGAGTTTGATAGCAAATCCCAAAGAACGCAGTGAAGTGACTGCTACTACGTTCGACTGTCTTAACCGGGAGACCGCGTTGATTCTCTTTGCCGTCGCAGAGGCGGTGCTCGGTGAAGGTTTTCTGGTCAAGGCGCCACAGTTCGTCGAAACGGTAGATGATTATCTGAACTACCAACGCCCGGCGCAGCGAGAGCAGTTTCGTTTAGCACTGCTTATTACCGAGACGACCCTTCCTCTCACCGTGGGAGGAATGACCACTCACTTCTCACACCTGTCTATGGCAGATCGAAGAAAGATTCTGGAGAGGCTGCGTTCGAGCAGTCAGGAGCAGCGCCGGAACATCTACGCTGCGCTAGTGAATGTGTCTGCTTCGACGTACTACGCGAGTGAACTGACGTGGATTGATTTGGATTACAAAGGTGTAAGCGTGGACCATCCGGAGATTCTGACCCAACCGCCGCCAATTCCCTGGCGCCCGGACGATCCACGGCCAATTGAAGACTAATTACCAGTAATCTTAACCAAGCGCATTTTAAGGAGAAAACCGCATGGCAGAAATAAAACTACAACTCGATCTTCGAAATGTTTCGGGGAAATTTCTCGGAGAGAAAGTGGATATCATTCTTCGCCATCAGGTTTTAAGCGAAGTTAAAAAGGCGAGCGTTAATGTCTCAGGCAAAGTTCAAATCACGGGCTTGCGTGGAGCTCCTCAGGGTTTATATCGAATAGAGATTGATCCTCCTTCGTATCAATATATAAGTCAGTTCGTAAGTATGAAGGCGAGCGGGATAACTTCAGCCTCGTTTCTGTTTCCAATTGATCCGGGAAAAGTAACAAGCGTAGTCTTTCAAGCTTATGCAAAGATTTTAAGCGAGCTACGAACTGTGTTGGACAATAGCGACGATGTTCTTTCGTTTCCGGGGAAAAAGGGTGAAGAACTCTATGACGCGTTAGACGATATACGAAAAGCAGGAATGCTGAACATCGCGATCAAGACTGCCAATACTCCGCTAACCAACGGGAAAACCGTCCTGTCGTACATTCAAAAGCTACTTGAAATCAGAGGTGATCGTTTTTTCTGTGTTGTGCCTAAAGAATTACGCGAGGAGACGAAGAACAGCGTTGCAGAAGGGCTCTTCGATCCTGCGCCTGGCATTCTTCATCATCCGCCAGATGGGTTTGAAAGAGCGGGAAGCTTCAAAACACCTGATAAGTATGGGAATTTACAGTTGACCTTCTTTATGAAAGGCAACGAATGTCTTGCTGATATCGACATTGATGATGCGGGTGGTATGGAACACATTTTCCAGGTACTTCGCAACAAATTATCCGGAAAGCCTACTCATCCCTACAACATTCAACAAATTCTAATGGTCCATCAGAAGCTGGATCCCGGTTATTCATTCGTCGTGTAGATGTGAAGAAGTGCGGCAAGCTCGCGATGGCCGCCCTCGATGGCCCATTCCTGAGGCGTGCTGTCGAAATGTTCATCGCGGAGGCTGCGGCTTGCGCCGCGTGCGATGAGAAGCTCGACGGTGTCGCGGTGGCCGTTGATGGCAGCCCAGTGCAGGCCAGTGCCGCCGAAGAAACCGCGCGTATCGATCGTTGCACCCTGGTCCAGCAGGTACGCAACTACTTCGGTGTGACCGTTGCGAGCGGCAGCGTACAGCGCAGTCGAAACCGCCTCACGCTCTGAACCAGCCATGGATTTGACGTCTTCGAATTTCCCGAGTGCGGCAGCGACGATTAACGTGAAACGGCCGGCGCCGCGCGCCAGCAGCAAATCGGCAACGCTCGAACTTCCCATCGTCGCTGCCCACTCGAGTGGAGTTGCTCCCCAGCTCGTGGTTGCCTCGATGTCCGCTCCCGCGTCAAGTAATAGTCGAGCAATGTCAGCGTGGTTCTTTTCTGCTGCCCAGTGCAGTGCGGTTTTCTGGTATTCGTCCGCAACGCATACGAGTTCAGGCTGAGTCCGCAGGAAATCTGCGACCGCTGGTCCATCACCGCGCTTTGCTGCATCGAGGAACTCGTCTTCTCGTGCCATGCTGATCAGCGTTGCGCGTTTGTACCTTTCACCTTCTCAATCACGTCGAGCGCTTTTTTCAGAAATCCTTCGCCGTCGTTGTCGAAGCCGATGCCTTCAAACATTACTTTGCCGTCACTGCTGACTACCCAGTTGCGTGGAATGCTGTTGACGCCCTGCTGCTCCGCATATGTCTGGGCCAGGATCGTGGGAAAGTTGTACTTGTTGTCTTTCATAAACGGCGCCACCATACCAACTTCCTCGTCGATGTTGAGCGTGATGACCTGCACGTCTTTCCTGTCTTTCAACTGCTCACGCAATTTCTGCACGTAAGGTAGTTCCTGGCGGCAAGGTCCACACCACGTGGCCCAGAAATTGATGAAGGTGACTTTCCCTCTAAGATCAGCAGGCGACCATTTACGTCCCTGAAGATCGCTGAGTTCAAAGTCGGGCAACGCGATGTTCTTCGAATCCCACGTTGCAACTTCGGCGCTTCCAACCTTGCTCTTCGACGCTTCGTTGCGCGCGAGATAAGCTTTCCATCCCTGATCGGTACCGCCCAACTCTTTCCACAGTCGTTGCGCGTTGTCGTTCAACTCATCTTTTTTACCTGAAGCGGGCGCGTTAGGACGGAAAGTGAGCGCGGTTTGGTAAGCGGTGAGTGCATCGAGTTTACGTTGCTCAGCTTCCGCGACTTTACCCACCGTTTGCCAGTAAACGGACTGGTTATACGCGAAGGCACGCTTCTGCGAATCGTTCTGTTGTTTGTTTGAACTTGAAAGCTCAGATAGTTTGACGAGTACTTCGCGTGCCTTGTCAGGTTGTTTTAGCCTGGCGTAGGCATCGGCCAGCAAGGGCCAGCTTTCGAGGCGAACGTAATTAACATTGCTATCCTCACTGTCTCTGGCGGGAAAGAGATCCGACGGGCCGTTACTCTTTTCGATCCGCTCGATATGCGCAACTCCCTTTTCGAGCAAAACCGGAACACGTTCGAGGTTGGCGCCGCGCTTTAGATAATACTTCGCAACTGTGACCTCGATCGGCGGAAGAGAGTAAGAGTTATACGAACGCTCGTTGGCTTTCGAATATTCATTATAGGCAGCTTCAACTTCAGCCGGCGACGAGCCTTCGAGTTGCGTGAGAGTTCGAACGAGACTCGACCATAGAAGTTCATCGTTGGGCCATTGTTTGACCCATTCGCGGAGGACTTTTACGTATGCCTGGTTATACGCCTGCTTCTTCTCTTCCGGCTCTTCGGGTTTGGGATATGGATGTTCCTCTGTGTAGCGCGTCTGAATGATGCGACGTGCGGAACTCGACTTCGGCAGCAGTCGAACAAGTTCGTCTTCGGCCCAACGCTGATTTGTTTTGTCGCCCACCTGCTTGTAACCGGCAGCAAGTGCCTGAAGCCATTCCCTGTTGTTCAGGTTTCGCGCGCGAAGCTTCTTCAGGTCTTCGGCGATCTGCTGGCGCAACTGTGCATGTTCGGGCACTGGCCGCAATTTGAATTCGAATGTCCAGACATTGTCCCAGTATAGAAGCTCGTCGGATTTCGTCGACGATTCAAGACGAGCGCGCAGGGATTGCGCAGTGGTCGCCATCATCTCCGTGTCGCTGACGCGTGAGATCAGGTAAACCGCAGATAGAAGAGTGGGACACTTCGTGGTCCATATTTTCAGGTGCTCTTTCAACTTCGCCCGATCACGGAAGTTGGGAAAGTTGTAAATCTCTGCGAGCCGTAAGTGGGACCAGGGGAAATCCGGCGCTTGCTGTGTAAGCTTTGTTGCAAGGTCGATCGCTTCTTTGGTCTGCCGTCCGACGAGCAGGTTCGCGTAAAGAAAAACCGCTACGGGATCGTTCGGGTTCTTCTGCATCTTTGCGCGATACTCGTCAATCATCGGGGATCTATCGACAACGAGACCGCTGAGACGAACGTCCTGGTAACGTCGCTGAACGTGGAAGCTGTCAGGGTACTTCTTCAGCAACTCCTCGAGCATCGCGATCTGTCGTTCGCGTTGCATCACGAAGGGTATGTCTTCGTCATAAATTGCACTGACCTTCCTCAATTCTTCCTGCACTGCGGGAGGAGCTTCGCAGTAGTTTGCGGTGCTCTGCGCCACGACCACGGCTGGTACGAACAGGATGCAAAGGATGGTGAAGCAGCGAAAGGATCGGGTGACTGTCATGGGAGTTGTCCCCTTCTTCTTGGATTGGCTCCCGGATTTTAACCGCGGATGACACGGATCGTAAATCCCGATTTTTGGATCCGTGTGATCCGCGGTTACGGTTTCCATTTAACCTCTCGGCGGGAAGACGCCGCCCAGGCTCATGTAATAAACGTACTTCGACGGAGCCGCTGCCCGCAGATCGGGAATGGCAAACTGCTGTGCATCGCCGCCAAACCGGTTTCGCAGCAAGGTGTAGAGCCCCCCGTGTTGTGCGACCGCCAAACGTCTACCGTCGCAAGGCACTAACGATTCGAATGTAGTCTCGTAAGGCAGAAGGATTATCTCTCCCACGTAAGGGTTGCGATTTCTTAGCGATGGTGGCGTTTCACCTGAAGTGGCCAGTTGGTACTGATATTTTTTGATGGCCTTGCTGCGAAGGTCCGGCAACTTGATATTTGCACCATCGCCGCCGAAACGATCGCCCATGTATATCTCCAGCACTCGATTCTGGCTTCTTGCCAGCGACTGGCCGTTGCACTCCTTCATATTTTGCGGAAGTTCAGGCTGAGGTGAGAGTATCGTTTCGCCGAGAACTCCCTCGTAATAGTTGGTCCTGAAAGTTCCCTGCGTCGCGATGCAATAGTGACAGTTGGCTGGCGCTGCGGAGCGGAGGTCAGGCAAGGCAAACGCGTCGCCATCGCCACCAAACGTATAGTCGAGCAACATAAAGAGTGCGTCATTATCGCCGACGTACAGTTTGCGGCCGTCGCAGAACATCCATCCTGCAGGCTCAAAGTCGTACGGGAAAAGAGTGATTTTACCTAGGATCGTGGGGGTCATTGTCGTTTTCCTTTCTGAGATGAAGATTGGACAGGATTATAGCCACGGATGACACGGATCTTAAATCAGGATTTAAATCCCGATTTCAGATCCATGTCATCCGTGGCTGGTTTGAAGTTATGGACGGGCGGCGCGGAAGTTGTCGAACGTGACCGAGCCTGGTGCGATGGTTTCGACTTGCCAGGTGCCGGCTTTGAGTTCGAAGAGCACTCCCGTTAATGGTACCGCGGCGTTGTTCCAGGCCTCGCTGGAGTGGATGGTCCAACTCCCGGGCACACCTCCGCTGCTACTCGCAGTCTCAAACACCACTCTTCCAGTCGACTGCTCGTGACGGATGCGCCAGAAACGATGCGCCGTCGTGTTGTAAGCGACGGTGAACAGGTTGCGCTTCGTGCCGGCTATTCTTGCCTGGCAGATCAGGACGCCTTGCTCGACGTAGATGCGGTAATAATTGTTGGCATCCCGTCCCATCGTAAACATCGCATCGGCCTTGGTCGATGGAGCCGGACCCGCGATCAACTCCACGTAGCTGTACGCGCCGGTGAAGTTGTGTGCGGCAGCAGATCTGATGCCGTTGTAATGTGAACCGTCAACGTTTAGCTTCAGCGGTCCGATCCGGAACGCATCTGCCTCACCCATGCTGATTGAAGAATCCGTAAAGCCGCTGAACAAATTATTAGCGACCCACTTTCCGGTATCTAAAATGGCGTCGTTGAAATTGTCCGCGAGCAGCGTCGTTTCACCGGCTGGCGGCGGTGTTGGTGTCGGCGTTGGCGTCGGCGTCGGGGTTGGTGTCGGTGTTGGAGTTGGCGTTGGTGTAGGTGTCGGTGTGGGTGTGGGTGTCGGCGTTGGTCCACCCGAACTCGGCAACACGGTGTTGTCGTTCTTCAGAGCTCCGGGCGACGTGTGCAAATACGTTCCGGGCGACAGCACGATCTGATCGATCGAGATTCCGTCTTCACGGTTTTGCACGCGAATGGTCTGTGTGCCCGTCGATTGGAAGAATATCTGCGGACCTAATACTCCAACGCCCCAGCCGTTATCCTGCCAACCCCAGGCGCTTAGTCCACATCCCGAACAGTCTTCGAGATTGACCTCGGTACCTGAGGTCGTGCCTATGCGAAACACCGGCGCGCCGCTGCTATTCACACTTCCCGAAAACTGTACCCAAACGGAGTCGTTGCCCCAGAAGTCGTTCAGTGCTCTGGCCCTGATCCACAGTCGATACGGCCGGCCCGCTTCGGCATTGAACGTCATCTCGAAGTAATTAGGCGGGCTCGCAAAAGGCGCACTTATCTTTGGAACTCCGCCATCGGGATTGCTGATGCGAACGCCAGCCGCGGCAGTTAGATCCGAGACGGTGGACCACCCACCAACTTTCACAGGAGCGTTGCCGGCGTAAAGAACCACTTCCGCCGCTGATGATGGCGGTGGTGTCGGCGTTGGCGTCGGCACTGGGGTTGGTGTCGGTGTTGGTGTAGGCGTTGCTGTCGGCGTCGGTGTCGGTGTAGGCGTTGCTGTCGGTGTCGGTGTCGGTGTCGGTGTCGGTACTGGCGTTGGTGTCGGCGTTGGCGCTGTACCCGAAACCGTGAAGCTCCACATTGGACCAGTCGCCGACTGGTTCGCCATCGTCTCGCCCACTATGCGCCAGTGATACGTGCGTCCAGCCTGCAAACCCGAAACCGGAAACGTCTCCGAACCTTCCGATCCGAGCGTACCCGTTACAACATCCGACGCGACGAGCGGCAAGTTAGCCGAGTCAGTGCCGAAGTAAATGTCGTATTTATGCGCCCAACGACCGCCCTCCCAAGTAAGCGTCACTGACGTTCCAACCGTCGCGCCATGACCCGGCGATATGTTTGCGGGCGGAGTCGGCGGTTGCGGAACAAACGGCTCATACTCCGTCGCCGAATTCCACTTCCGGTTGAATTGATTGACAAACCAATCGAAGAACCACGTCTTCGTCGTGAAGTAGTTGTGCTCCTCCTGGAAGTTATATGACTGCCAGCTAAAGTTTGACGATCCAAAGATCGTCAAACCGCGCCCGTAAAGCGTTACTGTTTTCTGATGATTGAGCCCGCGATGCTTACGCATCCGAATCTGGACGCCGCCGGCGTGCAGTCGATCGATGTTGTAAGGTCCGGTCAGTTCAGCACTAATCCTGCTCGAATCGAAGCGGTATTCATGCGGCTCGGCAAGCAGCCTCACCGGCACGCCGCGCTTCACCGCACGCAGAAGCGCATCAGAGATCGCATTGTCTGTAATGCGATACATCGTGATATCGATCTTCTGGTTCTCCTGATCGATCTGCGCAATCGTGCGCAAACCGTAGTCTTCTGCAAGATTGTGATTGGGAACGAAATTTACCGTTGGATCGACCTGGAAAAACTGATACTTGCGCGTCAGCGGTCCACTGATGTTGGCGAAATTTCCGTAAGCGGTCGTGTTCGTCCAGGTGTCGTCTAATCTCGTTTTGAAACTGTTCACCACTGCCGGGTCGGTGGCGAAGTACCACGCTCCGTCAACGTAATTGGCAAACGGTTCATACGGAGCCACGTCACCTTCGCCGAAGTTCGATCCAGTGAACACAACAGTGTTCTGTCCGGCGAGCAGCAGCGTCTTCATGTGGATGATGCCGTCGCCGAGCTTGTAACGCATCGGGACGCCGGCTGCTTTAAACTTTTCCAGTAACGGTTCGTTGAAGGGAAACTTCAAACTTCCCCGCGGCTCGACGATCAGACGCACAGGCACGCCCGCGCGGTGACGGGCGATAACTTCGTCGGCGAGACCTGGAAGCTCGATCATGTAAAAGATCATGTCGATACCGACCTTTTCGGCTCGGATGAGATCGAGCATCGGCCAGTAGCAGTTCTCAAAAGACGGATCGCAAAGCCGTTCCTGAGCCGAAGTAGTTTTCGGCGCAACCAGAAAGAGCCCGGCAAAAACCCACAACACAAACACTAACCGGATAGTTTTAAACATCGCGGCGGAGATTATTACTTAGTCGTGGAAAAAGTATCGCGAAGCAGTGTACACAGATTAACGCGGATTTTTGAGCGGATCCGGGTCGTTTAATCCGTGTAGACCTTTTCTCACTTCCCAGCTTTGATGTCGTAAGCCCAGAGGGTGCCGAGGTCGCGAATGTAGAGACGGCCGTTGGCAATCACTGGATACGCAAATGCTGCCTCCGGAAATTGGCCGACTTGTTTCTTCTTTGGTTGATTCGGTGGGGTGAATCGTCCTTTTTCACGAAATGCTTCGGGAGTCGCTTCGACCAGAGCCATCTCTCCGGTTATGAAGTGCGCAAACAGAAGTCCGTCCGCTGAAGCGACTGACGCCCAGCCGAAATTGTCCTGTTTCCATAAGAGCTTACCCGTGGTGAACTCGGCCGCGACCAGACCCTGTCCGGCTTCCGTACCGTAGATGTGATCCCCAACGAGAGCCGCGCCACCGATCCCGTTCGGGAGCCCGCGCACGAAGTAAACTTGTTCAGCCGCAACACCATTGCCGTCCGCTTTCAACCGCACCATGCCGCCGCCGACGCCAAGCGCCCCGCCGTAAACAAAGTCACCACGCGTAACGGGGGTGAAATACTGTGCCGGCCCCTTCGCCGCTTCCTTATATCGCCACAGAAACTGACCCGTCTTCGCATCAACACCCACGATACCTTTCGGCAATAACTGCACGTACTGCCTGCGGCCGCCACCATTAACGACAACTGCCGACGCATAACCTGCTGCATCACTTTCGGGAATCGCCGATTTCCAAACAAGCGCGCCTGTCTTTTTATTAAGCGCAACCATCGTCGCTTCCGTGCCGCCGGGAGTTACCACAACGAGATCGCCATCGACGAGGGGCGACTCTGCGTAAGCCCATTCACCAGGTTTGCCGCCAAACTCTTTGCGAATATTTTTTGACCAGCGAAGCTTGCCGCTCTTCAGCTCGAGACAGGCGATGTCGCCGTCTGAGCCCAGCGCGTAAATAAAATTGCCGTCGACTGTCGGAGTTGAACGCGCTTTCGCGTAAGGCGGGTTCTGATTTGGGTTACCTACGTTGCCGACGCGAGTGGTCCAGATGACCTTGCCATCCTGAGTCGAGCGGGCCTGAACAAACTCATTCTCCATGCCCTCATTGCTCATGACGTAGATCCGGTTGCCGACGACAGTGGGCGTCGAATATCCGTCGCCGAGATCGTTCACTTGCCAGAGCAGTTTCGGTCCACCGGCGGGCCATTGCTTCAGCAGCCCGGTTTCTTTCGACGTGCCGCTGCGATCGGGACCACGCCACTGAGGCCAATCGCCGGCAGCGGAGTGCGCGGAACTCGTAAGTGAAACAACAACCAATCCCAAACAAAGAGCAACAACAGAAGTTAAGGACCTCACGATCTTTCTCCTTTGTGACGATGATTTTAACGCTGCGGAATCCTGCC
Source organism: Pyrinomonadaceae bacterium (assembly GCA_036280855.1). GTDB lineage: Bacteria > Acidobacteriota > Blastocatellia > Pyrinomonadales > Pyrinomonadaceae > PSRF01. The sequence continues at coordinate 26,250 of DASUPZ010000274.1, forward strand.
GGCTGTGTGGAAGTTACGGACGACCGTGACGAAATGTTCCGTTACGCGTCCAATTAGTTGTACCAACATGTAAAAGTTTTGCACCCACCGGTAATATCCCGAAACCTTCAGCAACTTCTCACTTCGGTATTCAAAGTTTGAATACCTTAGTCGACGGAAGGATGAGCTACGACGGCAGCAATTCATAATTTATTCATTTCATACCACTGCCCGTGAGCCTCATCCCTACCGGAGACCAAATAAGTAACAATTCATGAGGAGAAGTAAATGAGTTATTTAAAGGTAAAACTTGCAATCACCACCACTCTTATCGTGATCGCGGCGATCACAATTTCATCAACGCCGCAAACTCGCGCACAAAGCGAGCAACAATTAACTGCAGACGAAAAGAATTTACTCGACGTAGCCGTGCGACGAGCGGGCGGCGGACGTCTTCAACTACTCAACAGCACGACAGTCGAACTGCCACTAACGGGCCGCCGCGTCAAAATCGCGAAGGTACTGAACCAGGATGACAGCCGCGTGCTGAATGCAGCAATTGACGAGCAGTCGAACGAAATCGATTTCTCGGAGCTAAAAGCCGCAGAGCAGCGCGCGTATCGCGCTCGCTACGGCAAGCTTGAACCCAGGCTGCATGACAAGACTGAAAAGTTGCGCGCCGATCAACGCGCCAATCAGAAAGTGAAAGTTGCCTTCTGGCTCAACACATCTGAAGATCTCGATGCACTCGATCCGCGCACTGGCCGTATGGACCTGTCCGCGGCCGAGGTTGAAGAATTACTCGCGAAGCGTTCCGCGCAAGTGAAAGGTGTTTCATCGCGTGCTACCGAAGGGCTCGCACGTGCTTTGGAACGCGCCGGTCACGCGGTCCAACGTCGCAGCGAAGGCGCGCCGATGGTGTTCGCCACTGTGCCGGCAGGACTTGTAAGACAGTACTCGGAACGTGCCGACGTGCAGTTGGTCTACCTGGCCGAAGACAACCAGTATCAGGACCAGATGAACGTCGCGGGTCCATCGGTCAAGGCTGATGCACTTTGGGATCTGGGCATTACGGGCACAGGTTCAAACATCGCCATCATCGAAGACAGCCGTGTCGACTTCAACAACAGCTGTTTGCCTAACAACCTCGGAACGCGCGTGCCGAACCATCCTGAAGTGGACGATCACGCAACCGCGACCGCGGGTATGGCTGCCGGAACTCACAACAAGTTTCGCGGCATCGCACCGGGCGCGGGGATCTATAGTGCAAACAGCACGACCTATCTATTCGATTCAGAAATTTCCGCTGCGATCGACGCCGGTGCAGACAACGCCCACGTTCTTAACAATAGTTGGGGGCTTGGCTGCGGCAATCCCGGCGTGGTCCATCTTCATGCGCGTCACGCTGACTACATCGTCCGCTACATTTGGGACACGGTGACAGCGTCGGCGGGCAACAATGGTTTCTGCACGAACATGGAGTTTGTCACTGGCGTTGCGAGTGGCTACAACACGATCGCTGTCGGCAATTACGACGACCGCGGCACCGTTACTGTGGCGGACAACGTGATGAATCCGAGTTCGAGCTTTAAGGATCCGGTTTCACCAGTGGGCGATCGTGAGAAACCGGAAGTCGCAGCTCCCGGCACGGCGATTAGAAGCACGATCATGAGCCCGTCAGGCAGCTGTGACACAGCAGACGTCGGTGAGGGTACGAGTTACTCGGCTCCGATCGTTGCTGGTTTGGCAGCACAACTCATGCAGGCGCAACCAAGTCTCAAGATCTTTCCGGAGACAGTGAAAGCGCTGATTCTGGCGGGTGCCATCGACAACGTCGAAGGCGCAGCGGGCTTGAGTGAAAAAGATGGCGCGGGCGGCGTGAACGCGCTGGCCTCGTACAACAGCACGGTCAGCAATCGTCACCGCTGGTTTTTTGTTACGCCTTCGTCGTTTGATTCACTGGGCTTCATGAATATCGACATGGGCTGGGTCAATGCGGGCCAGCGCGTGAAGGTGGCGCTCGTGTGGGACTCGAACCCGTCGTTTGACTACACCACCGATCCGCTGCAAGCCGATCTCGACTTGAACGTGATTGGACCAGGCACTACGCAATGGTCGTCGAGCTGGGACAACTCTTATGAAGTTGTGGACTTTACGGCGGCGGCGTCAGGAAACCACACGATCAGAGTCAGGAACTTCCGCTTCAACGGCAATCACGAGTTTGTGGGCGTGGCGTGGAGCTTATGATTTTGCTTCTTTACTTTTACCGAGCAAGCGTTTGAAAAAACGCGTGATGATGGTCCACAACGCTCGGAGCGCGAGTGGCGCGGCGGCAACAGCTTGTTTGTTGCTACCCGCGCCACTCGTGTTTTTATCCGTGTTATCCGCGGCGAAATTCTGCTGCTCTGGTTGATCCGCTTCGACGACCTCCAACCGCTGTTTCACACACGTCGAAAACTGCCGGAACATCTGCCGCGAGACTTCTTCAATCATCCCGCGTCCAAACTGAACGATTTTGCCGACGAGATCGACCTCGGCGTTGACGACAACTTCCGAACCACCATTCGGCAGCGGCGCCACGGTGCTCAGCATCGAGACCTTCGTCGATCCCGATCCGCCGACTTCGCGCGCGTCGCCAACCATGCGCACCTGGTGTGTCTCTTCGTTGACTTCGGTGAACTTCGCATGGCCTTTGTAAGACATCGACAGTGGTCCAACTTTTACTTTGATCGCGCCGAGAAAGTTGTGCTCGTCCTGCTTTTCGAGCAGCTCCGCACCGGGAAGACACTGCACCACACTCTGCGGATCGATCAAATACTTCCAAACTCGATCAACCGGTGCCTGCACTTCAAAGCGTTCTTCGATCTTAAAACCCATCGATCACCTCTTTAATAGGTCGTATAAGCCCTATAGGACCTATATTATGACCATATTGACGTTTACGACCACACGCTCGTATGATCGCCCCCTTCCCGATTGATCGCTCAGACCGACGAACGCAAAAATTCGAATCCGATGTAGGAAGGTGGGACCCCCATGATACCTCGGAGTTTTGAGTACTACTCTCCGCAGACCCTCGACGAAGCAGTGGCGCTACTTCAAAAACTTGGACCAGAAGCCAAGTTGCTCTCAGGCGGACAAAGTCTCATTCCAATGATGAAGCTGAGACTTCTCTCGCCTGAATACATCGTCGATATCAATCGCATCCCAGGCCTTGATTATATATCCGAAACCGACGGCCACCTGAGAATCGGCGCACTCGCGCGCGAACACCAGCTCGAGTCGTCGGAAAGTGTCCACTCAAAATTTCCCATACTCGCCGATACGGCAAAAGTAATCGCGGATCCACTCGTGCGCAGCCAGGCGACCGTGTGCGGAAATCTTGCTCACGGCGATCCGGCCAACGATCATCCGGCAACGATGCTCGCGCTTGGCGCAACCGTCGTCGCCGTTGGTCCAAAAGGAAAACGAGAGATTTCGATCGACGACTTCTTTCCGGGACTGTTCACCACCGCGCTCGAACCCGAGGAGATACTCACTGAGATTCGCATTCCATTTCCACCGCCACGAAGCGGTGGCGCTTATCTGAAGCTGGAAAGAAAAGTCGGCGACTTCGCGACCGCAGGCGTTGCGGTGCAGATCTCGCTCGACGACGCCGGCGTTTGCACGCGCGCCGGAATCGGGTTAACGAACGTCGGTCTGACACCGATAAAAGCGAAACAGGCCGAAGCAGTGCTCACCGGCACGAAGCTCGATGAACTTACGATTCAAAAAGCAGCGGAGATGGCAGCGTCAGAGTCGCAACCGATGGACGACATCCGGGGTTCCGCCGAGTACAAACGCGATCTCATTCGCATACTGACTGCACGTGCACTCACGCGCGCATTGGACCGCGCGAAAGGAGGAGCTTAACGATGGCTAAAGTTCCGATCAAAGTTACCGTCAACGGCGTCGAACACAGCATGGAGATCGAACCACGGTTGTTGCTGGTCCACTTCCTTCGCGAAACACTGCGACTGACGGGCACGCACATCGGTTGCGACACGAGTCACTGCGGCGCGTGTACAGTCGTCATGGATGGACGTCCGATCAAGTCGTGTACGGCATTCGCGGTCCAGGCCGATGGACGCTCTGTAATGACCGTTGAAGGCCTCGAACAGGACGGCAAGATGCATCCGTTACAGGATGCCTTCTTCCAGGAGCATGGTCTGCAATGCGGCTACTGCACTCCCGGAATGCTAATGACCGGATACACCTTCCTCCAGTCGAATAAAAATCCC
>DASUPZ010000275.1:0-7505 GCA_036280855.1 Pyrinomonadaceae bacterium
TCAGGTTACGAGTTAATTGTTATCGATTGTTACCGCGGCCAGCGGTTGTCATAACGACCTCGATTGTCCCAGCGACCGCGACGGTCGTAGGCATAGCGCTGATAGCCTTCACGATAGCCCTGTTCAAATGCGTTCCGGAAAACCTGACGATACTGGCCTTTGTTGCCAAAGTCGTTGTCGTAGCCTTCCGTACCATTTCTCCAGTAACGTGAACGCTGTGGGTTGAAGCTCTGACGGCGCTGTGCATCAGCGGCGCCAACGTTCAGTCCGTAGCTGTAGCCACGCTCGCGAGCGACCTGAATGCCTTGACGACGTTCATACCTGTCTTCGCGTCTGTCTTGACGACGCTCACGCCGATCGCGTTCCCAACCCCACTGCGCCTGAGCACTTGAGCTGGCAACTGTTATGATTCCAAACAGTAGGAAGAAAGCCAGTAAATACCCACCAATTTTTTTACTCGAGTAAGCTAATTTCATATGTCTTACCTCCCTGGGCGGGTATTTGGCAACTGCCGTGCCGGGGCATTTTGCCCCATTTTTGGCGCCATTTCGGGCTACTTACGCCGATTTCGATCCCATTTCGTGCGCTCGTTGACCAGTTACACTCCAGATAAGAATGTGCGATCAGCCAGGCGTTACCTGTTAATCCTGAGAATCTTGTGAATCCTGTCCAGCCGAGTTATTGGGTTGCGCTACGACAGGGTCCTTAAGCTGGGCGTTGCAGATAGGAGCGGAGTTCGGGGCGGGTGGCTTTGCGCATCAGGGCGGCCTTGGCTTTCCATTCCATCGCGCGGCTGAGTTCGACGAGGAAATGCGTTTCGCCGGATTCGAATGAAGCGATGGGTGCGCCGTCGTGATAGAGAATGCGATTGCTTGTGTGAGCTGTAATGCGCGGGCCGGGCAGGATGATGCCTACCAGGTTCAAAGGATCTGCCGCACTCACCGAAATCAAACTGTCCTGCGCGCCGGCGCGACGGATGGCTCGCAGCATTCCGATCGCTTCGGGCACGGCAAACTGTTCACCCGAAATACCGCCAACAAAACGTCCGCCACGAATCTCACCGCGCGCTTCGAGTCGATGATAAATGCGTAGCAGCACGCGCCAGGGCACGGCCACTCCTTCTCGCTCCAGCAAACGTTTGAAGACGACGCCGTAACGCTTGAGCAGCGCCCATGCGACTTCTTCTCCCAGCGCCGGATCGTTAGCAGGCTGAGGGGTGTTACTGCGCTGGAGAATGGACCACCGGCCGGCGCTGACCATGTCGTAAACAGGCTGGCGATGTTTGCGACGGGCGGCCGCCTGCGTTTTGCGACTTCCCGGCGTCAACAACGCCCGCAGTCCGGCGAAGCTATCGGAAACGACAACGCCATTGGCGACGAGGTCTGCGAGTGCTTCTTCAACCTGGCTCCGCAGGAGCTTCGTGTTCTCGACGATGTCAGTGAAGAACGATGCTCCACGCATTGAGAGATAGTCGTAGACCATCTGTGTGGTGGTCGAAAACTCAGATGTGCTGGTTGGTGAAGGCTGCGGGAAGACAGAACTCCACAGGGCAAAATTCTTGCGACGAAGAAGTGCGATTGGCGTGTTTCGCACTGGACCGGAGCCACGCGTTCTTTCCCCGTTCTCGCCTGCGGAGCGCGAGAGCGGCGTCAAACGTGCCCACACAACTTCGCCGGATAAGCACAAAGCATCCAGCCACGCCGGGTCATACTCGACCATCCGAGCAGGCAGAAGCTCACCCTCCCACGCAGCCGCAGGCGCTTCGACACCTTCCAATTGCTCAATGAGAGCTCGCAAACTTTCCGGTCCTTCGACCTGTTGATCGGGCGCGACTTTTTGCCACGCGAGGAGGAAACGCATGAAGTCGGTGCTTGCGACGGGTTCGATCTCCTGCCGCAGTCGATTCAACGTGTAACTGTGAATGCGGGCGAGCAGTCGTCGCGCACTCCACTCGGTTTGCGTTGTGCCCGGAGTGAACTTCCCGCGAATCACAAAGCCTTCAGCTTCGAGTCGCAGCAGGGCAGTTTCGATTTCCAGCTTGTTGAGACCTGACGACGCGACCAGCTGCTCGACCGTGACTGGTCCCGAAGCTTCCAATCGGCCGCGAATGATCTCGACGAGCGCATCCTCAAAACTCCAGACGGTGCGAGACACACTTTCCGGCGCTGAAATCTGTGGCTGCAATTCAGCGTTCGGATAAACCGGCGAGATTTGCGGTAATCGCTCGGCCGCAACCCACAATCGTTTTGCCGACTCGCCCGTGGTCAACACCGCCGCGCGTCGATCATTCTTCAGCTCCGCAAAGAAGTCCTGCCAGTTCGAGCCTTCCGCTTCGGTGATAAACCCCATCTCAACGAGCGCATCGTGAAGCTCATCTGCATTCCGCGGCTCGGGCCAAACCTCTTCACGCACGCGATCGATCGCAGCCTGATCGAGCTTGCCCATGTCGCTGGCGGTTTCCGGATCGAGCCAGCGCCTTTGAAACACCGCGCGCGTGCGGCGTTCCTCGAGCGGCGCATCGTCGAGGTAGGCGTACGGCCGCGCGTTGAGTATCTCCTGCGACAACGGCGACGCTTCGATCACGTCGCGCGCGAAAAGGTTCTTCTCGTTGCGCTCAATCGACGTCAGCAAACGTTCGAGACCGTCGACGTCCATCGCCTCTTCCAGGCAGTCTTTTACAGTCTGGTCAACAAGCGGATGCGATGGGATCTCTCGCTCGCCGCCGCCCAGATTTTCGGCACACGCAAGCTGATCGGGAAAGATCGCGGTGAGCAAATCTTCGGCGTCCATTCGCTGCAACTGCGGCGGAATCTTCCTGCCGCCGCGTCGACGCAGCACGGCCAGCGACCGCGTGACGTTCCAGCGCCAGCGAATGTTCCACATCGGCGCGTCGAGTAACGCCTGGCAAAGAAGCTGGCGCACAGTCTTCGAGTTGAGGTAATGAAAAACTTCGTCGAGCGGAAAACTGTGTGTTGGTCCAAGTGAAAGAACAATTGCATCTTCCGTCGCCGCCGCCTGTAACTCGAAATTGAACTTGCGGCAGAAGCGCTTTCGCAGGGCGAGTCCCCACGCACGATTCAAACGACTGCCAAACGGCGAGTGCAGGACCAACTGCATGCTCCCGCTGTCGTCAAAGAACCTTTCCAACACGAGATTGTCCTGCGAAGGCATGACACCAAGGACGATCTTCGCCCCCGCTAGGTATTCAACAATCTGTTCCGCGCCATAGCGCGTTATCCCAACTTCCTCACTCAACCACTGAACCGCAGGCTCGAGATCGATCTTTTTATCCGCGTCATCCGTGGTTACGACTCGCTCTGCAACCTCTTCCCTGAGACGCGAAACAGAAACCGACAACTCATGCGTTCGCGCCGGCGCCTCACCCAACCAAAACGGAATCGACGGCGGCTGCCCGTGTGCATCCTCGACACGCACCTTGCCCTGCTCGACCCGAAGCACACGCCATGAAGTATTTCCGAGTTGAAAGATGTCACCCTGCAAACTCTCGATTGCAAAGTCTTCATTCACGGAGCCGATAACAAGTTCGCTCGGCTCGAGTACGACTGCATAATCAGCCGTGTCGGGAATGGCGCCACCCGAAGTGATGGCTGCGAGTCGAGCTCCCCTGCGGCCACGCAGGCGCTGGTTGACCGCATCGTGATGCAGGTAAGTAGACCGCCTGCCCCGCTTCGTCGAGAAACCTTCCGCGAGCATGCGCACAATCGCGTCAAACTGCTCACGCTCGAGGTTTCGATACGGATAAGCACCGCGAACCATTGTGAATAGTGCATCTTCCGACCACTCTTCAGCAGCGACTGCAGCGACAATTTGCTGCGCTAGAATGTCGAGGGGTTTTTCGGGAATCTCGAGTCGATCGAGTTCACCGCGCCGCACAGCATCCACGATCGCCGCACACTCGACGAGCTCATCTCGCGAGAGCGGGAAGATTCGGCCTTTCGGAAATCCGGCGACAGTGTGATTGGAACGACCAACACGCTGGAGGAAACTCGCGATGGACCGAGTTGAGCCAAGCTGGCAGACGAGATTTACGTCGCCGATATCGATACCCAATTCGAGCGAAGCTGTTGCAACGAGTGCGCTCAGTTCGCCCGACTTCAATCTTTGTTCCGCCAACAAACGATGTTCGCGTGCAAGACTGCCGTGGTGCGCAGCGATGTTCTCATCGCCGATGCGCTCGCCCAGATGTCTCGCGACTCGTTCAGCCAACCGTCGCGTGTTCACAAACACGAGCGTGGTGTGATGCTGGCGAATCAGTTGGGCCAACCGATCGTAAACTTCTTCCCAAACTTCACCGGACATCACCGCCTGTAGAGGCGATTCCGGCAACTCGATTGCGATGTCGAGCTTTCGCGCGTGACCACTGTCGACAATCGTGCAGTTTGGAGTGTTACCGGTGTTGAGATTTCGCGTGCCGACGAGGAAACGCGCGACTTCTTCGATCGGGCGTTGTGTAGCCGAGAGCCCAATACGAATCAACGAAGAGTTGCGATCGCCGCTCCCGTCTGCGTGCTGGCGCACGAGCTCTTCGAGCCGTTCGATTGAAAGCGCGAGATGCGAGCCGCGCTTGTCACCGACGACCGCGTGAATCTCGTCAAGAATCAGTGTCCGCGCCGTTTCCAACATGCGCCGCCCACCTTCGCTGGTCAGCAAAATGTAGAGCGACTCAGGCGTCGTGACCACGATGTGCGGCGGACGCTTCGTCATCGCCGTGCGCTCAGACTGCGGTGTATCGCCCGTACGGACAAGAGTGCGAATGTTGACTTCGGGCAGTCCGAGTGCTTTTAGCTCAGCCTGAATTCCTTCGAGAGGCACCTGGAGATTACGCTGAACGTCGTTGCTGAGGGCTTTGAGTGGTGAGACGTAGATGACGTGCGTTGAGTCGTCGAGTTTTCCTTCAACGCCAAGCCGAACAAGATCATCAATCGCCGAGAGAAATGCAGCAAGAGTCTTACCTGACCCGGTAGGCGCAGCGATCAGCGTATGCCGCTGTTTCTTGATCTCGGGCCACGCGCGTAGCTGCGGGTCGGTCGCAGCGGGAAAAGTCCGCGCAAACCAGCGCGACACTGCTGGATGAAACATCTCGAGACTCATAAGGGACGTGCATTATATAACGCGTCCCATAAAAGGTACAAAGCACAATCCGTGAAATCCGGCCACAAAGATGCACAAGAAGCACAAGAGATTTTGCGAACACATGTTGCATTTTGTGCTCTTTGTGGCTATCACTCGAACTGCTTCTTGAAATCTTCGAACTGTTGCTTCAACTTTTCAACCTCAGCAGCGAGTTCGTCGACTTTCTGTTCCAGACTCGACCGTCGCGGTGCGGCAGCAATCGGCATCGCCGGAGCAACAGCATCGATATCAATTTCTCCCGAAAGTAAGTGCGCAAACCGTCCTTCCTTCTGCCCGGGTTGACGCGGCAAACGCGCGACGAGGGGCTCAGTATCTCGCGAGATCAGCGCCTCCAGCGTTTGCTCCACTTCTTCCAGACTCGCAAACTCATGCAGACGCGATGCGTTTCCTCGCAACTCGCCAAGCGTTTGCGCGCCACGCAACAGCAACACACACATCAACGCCACTTCCGCGGGGTTGAGGTGCATCACTTCCGGCATCACGTGCTTGTATTTCGGCACGCGGCTCGTGCTGCCATAGAAAACGTACGCGAGGTTTTTCTCGCGCAAGCTCTCCAGGGCATCAGCCACCTGCTGCTCGGAATATGCCGTGACCGGATACCGGTTGTTCTTTTGATTGCACGCGAGTGTCAGCGCGTTGAGCGTCAGCGGGTAGTACTCGGGCGTAGTCACCTGCTTCTCAATCAGTGAACCCAACACTCGCGCTTCGATGTCAGTCAGGATCGTCGTCGTCACTGATCTTGGTCGCCGGCGCTCGATTGTGAACCTTGCCCGCGCGGTTCAGGCCTGCCTACGCCCAGGTTGTCGAAGTTCAATGCAGCATTGAACAACAGGAAAAACTCGCCCTGCGTTTGATGACGCCACATCGGATTGGTCGCAAACATCACCACGTGACCACGACCGACAGGCACGTCGACCACCGCCGGACGATTGACGAGATCACTGCCGCCCGCAAGCATGCCGCTGATCAGCAAAGTCTTCTCATCGGAAGCGAAACGCAGCACGACGCGTGGCCGCAACTGCGGCGGTACGTAGAACGGGCTCTCGCGCTGGTCCTGATCCGTGTTGGCGCGATTAGACGGATCCGGCGGACGTGGTTGAGGCATCGCCTGAATCACGTCAGGATCATCGACACCTCCACGGCCCGATGCGCGTGATTGCGCACCACCGCCTCCCTGGCCGCCACCACCGCCACCACCTCCGAAACCGGCACCGGCCGCTGCGACCTGGAACAACGGCGCCTGGTTGAAGTAGATCGGCAGGCCTGCATCGTAACCATAAGCAATCGGACTCTTTCGATCGGCGAAAGTCCCGTTATAGATCGACCCGCGCGCCCTGAGCCTGTCTGACTGCTGAATCGAAACTCCGCTCGTGATGCCGTAGTCGATCGGGACCTGCGAGATATTGCCGATCGTGATGAACAGTCCGCCCTGTTCGATGAACTTCTGAAGGTTCGCAACGCCGACAACCGTCATACCGCCGCGCATATCGTCAGTCTGGTCTGGTGACGAGCCGAAATTAGGTGTAAGTGCCGATTGTTTCCACGGAATCGGATCTCCGCGCATCGGCATGCCGTTGACGATCGTCTGTGCGGAACCACCGACAGGTGGGAAGATCAAAACATCAAACTTCTCTCGCAGATTCGGCGTGTTGCGAATCACGTGATCCGAGATGTACGTGTAAGGTATCTGCAGGCGGTCAAACTCGATGCGAAACCAACCTTCGTTTTGGGTGTTGGTCCACGTGTGGACGATCGCGATGCGAGGTACGGCCAGCTCGTGAGTCTTAACTTCGGGGAGTTTTTCGACCCCGATCGCCTTCAGACCGAGGTCAGTGACCGCCGTTTCCAGCCGCGTCCTCAAATCTCCCGGGTTGCCGTCCTTCTTCAAAATAAACGAGCCGGTGTTGAACTGCTGGTCGCCGATCTTGAACGCGTCTTCGGCGGCACTCATCTTCACATCCTTCAATTTGAAGCGAAGTGTGGCGAGCGTGTTGTCAGTGTTGTGATTGATGATGTAGGCGACAGAATTCGCCGGGCCCGTAAGTTGGCCCACGACCTTGACGTCTTTCGTGATCAACTCCGCGGGCGCGTCGAGAACAGCTCTGTCGAGGACGCGAATCGTCTTGACGTTTCGCATCGGACCCATCGTCCAGCCCGTGTCGTCGTAAGGATTCGGATCGTTGACGTTGTAATACTGCGTATCAAGCAACATGTCCGCCATGCGCGAATAGGGCTGGTCCATCCTGACGATGTAAGAACCCGTCGCGTATTTCTGGTCCTTCACCGTGAACTCTTTAGTTGCGCGATGCACCTCGACACCCTGCATCCGCAGGAGGTTCACCATATCGGCG
>DASUPZ010000276.1:0-8671 GCA_036280855.1 Pyrinomonadaceae bacterium
CGCCGCTTTTACTCCCGCCGTGGGACCAAAGCGGCGACAAGTCGCCGCACTCCAAGGAGTAGCGTAATTCTACGGCCTCGCAAATCCCTATAGACAAACATCGTTTAACTTCGTTAGTATGGCTTGGGCCGTGGGACCCGCCCGCCTCACTAATCTTTCCGAAGCTGACCTGCCTCAGCCAATTATTGGAGACAACAATGCCTAGAATGCAGAAAAGATTATGGTTGCTCACGCTTTGCCTGGTGGTTTTGAGCGTCTCCGCGAGTGCTCAAACACCCCTGACGGCCAAAGCAGCCCCAGCCGCAGCACCCGTCGAAAGTGACCGATCCCGCGATGGGCTCATCGGTCCTGTTCGACGGGTTCGGACCGAAGTCGCCAAGCTCGTCACCGCCGATGGACGCCCGGGCGAGGGCAAGCACGTCCTGGTCGAGGTCGCCGCTTACGACATCAAGGGCAACAAGATAGAAAACCAGTATTTCCCCATCGCCGGCGCCACACTGACCGGCAAGGAAGTCTACAAATACGACGAAAAGGGAAATATCAGCGAGATGACCATGCTCAACGCGGATGGAACGCTGATGAGCAGGGAGATTTACAAGTATGAATTCGATTTCCTTGGCAACTGGAACAAGATGACGACGTCGGTTGCCGTGGTCGATGCACGTGGAGTCACTTTCGAGCCGACTGAAGTCACCTATCGCTCCATCATGTACTACCTCGACGAAAACATGGTGAAGATGGTCACGCCCGGAGCAGCAGCCACGACGCCCGCACCCATTACCCCCGCTCCGGTGGCCGCAGCCCCGGTAAACAAACCGGCACCAGAAACACGGACCGAGACCCGCAACAAGACTAACAAGAAGGGGCAGACGCCGACTGCTCCCGAGTTACCCACCGCATCCACGTCAGCGAATAAACTCGCGTCTGGTCCAGTTGATGTCAAAGTAATCGCTGTGAATCAGAGCTCCACCGTTCCGGTGGTGACTATGGACGAGCCTCCGCCAAGCCCTGGACCAAAGCCGATTCTCAAACCCGTCTCGGGTGGTGTGCTCAACGGCACTGCCATTTCTTTGCCGCAGCCGACCTATCCGGACGCGGCGAGACGAATGAGGACTGCGGGCACGGTGACGGTGGAAGTGGTGCTCGACGAGACTGGCAAAGTGGTTTCAGCTACGGCGACGAGTGGTCCATCGATCCTGCGTGAGGCAGCGGTGCAAGCCGCGCTTAAAGCGAAGTTTTCTCCCACGAAGCTTTCCGGTCAGCCCGTAAAGGTGTCCGGCACGATCAATTACAAATTTGCGCTGGCCCCATAGCCTGCCTTTGTTGGCGCGCCCCAACGTCGTTGGCCGGCGCGCCATTTCTCTCCCTCTTTCCAACCTGTTGTTTCTCTTAGAAGGGACAAGTTCTCATGGCATTGACCGGACACCTCAGCGACCTTTCACTTTCCGAGCTGATAGAGTTTTTCTGTAATCAACGAAAGAGCGGACGGCTCAAAGTTTTGTACCCGCAGGGTGCGGGCTACTTCTACTTGCAGTCGGGCTCAGTAGTTGATGCGCGCATCGGCGTGCTGCATGGAATCGACGCGGTTTACTACGCGCTGACGCTGCCGAACGCGGAGTTTGAATTTAGTGTCGACGTTGAAGCGGGGAGCCGCACGATCAATCAACCGTGGACGCAGGTGGTGCTCGAAGGGCTGCGACGATTGGACGAGAACATTGCTCCGGCTGCCGCGTTTCCGTCTGACTATGTGGCTGAACCTGATGAACTCGAAGACGTTCCGGTAGAAACCAGCTCACAATCTGAGACCGAGAAATCATTCGCACCGGCATTCCTTGCTTTCGGAAAAGACACGGTGAATCGCCGCAAGCCGATTTTCATCGGCGCGATTGCAGTGGCAGTTCTCGGGAGTGTGGCTGTGATTGGAGTACCGGCAGGTTGGTACAGCAGCAAGAAAGCACCGGCGCCGGCGACGGAGAACGTGAGCCAGGCGCCTGCTCCGGAAAACACTCAGGCTACGACTCCGGAACAACCACAAACACCAACTCCCGAAGCCGAAGCACCAGCAGAAGATCCGGTGGCATTAGCGGCCAGACGCCAGCGTGAAAAGGAACGAAAAGCCCGCGAAGCCCGCGCTAATGAGAACCCCGAGAGCGTTGCCTCAACTCCCGCAAGCGACACTGCGAAGCCGGGACCAAAGCGCGTGGTAGTTACCGTTACCTACGATGAATCAGGACGCGTAACCCAGGCATCGGGTGGCGACGCGAACGCATTGAGAATCGCGAGACAGAAACGCTTCCCGCCAGGTAAAGCCGGCTCCGCGACCGTCACGATCCCGATCAATTGAAATAGGCCACAGATGAACGCGGGTTAACACAGATCAGATCTGTGTTAACCCGCGTTCATCTGTGGCCTATTTCAATTGGATTAATCCGGTCATCCCGAGCATAACGAGCAGCCCGCGCTTCAATCCCTTGTCGCGATCGCGTGGGTCATACCACTCGTCGAGCGTATGTGAGCAGCCTGATGTTCCCCCCGCGCCGAGCGTGACCGCCGGAATCCCGAGGGAGATTGGCATGTTCGAGTCAGTTGACGATTGATCCAGCCGCGGCTCGAATCCGAGCAGCCGTGTGCTTTCAATTGCGATCTCGACAAGCTGCGAGTCGGCTGGTGTTTGTCCGGAAGGTCGCTCGCCAATCAGATCGACTTTCAGTTTCAACTCCGGATCCCCAGCGCGTCGCTTCGAGTTTTCCTCATCAGTCGCATCTCTCATTGCACGTCGAAAAAACGCATCCAGCCGCCGCAACTCTGCTTCAGCCGACGATCGGAGATCTACTTCCATCGTCGCGCGGAAGGGAATTGAATTCACGCTCGTGCCGCCTTCGATCCGGCCGACGTTAAAAGTCGTTCGCGGCTCTTTCGGCGCGGGATAACCAGCCAATCTCGAAACCGCGCGGCCGAGTGCGTGCACCGGATTCGGCACTCCGAAATCGCCCCATGAATGCCCGCCCGGTCCGGCAAACTCCACCCGGTAACGTCGCGATCCGAGCGCGCGGTTTGTGATCCGGTCGACTCCTGGTCCATCAAAACTCACAAACGCATCCACGCGCGAGGCCCAGCGGCCCTTCGTCAACAGATAACGAACGCCACGCAGGTTTCCCTCGCCCTCTTCACCAACTGTTCCGACAAACAGGATCGATCCCGCGGTTCGTATACCTTCTTTTTGAATAACCTGGGCGAGCGCAATCAACGCGGCAAGGCCGCAGCCATCATCGGCGATGCCGGGCGCAAGCAGTCGCTGGTCTCGTTTGACGACTGTAAAATCGGTGCCGGTTGAAAAAACTGTATCAAGGTGTGCGCTCACGACGAGCAAAGGCGATCGTGAAGCTCCTTCGATGAGACCGATGCAATTACCCTCGTCGTCGATCTCGACTTCCGCCAATCCCAGATCGCGAAATCTTTGACTGAGATACTCAGCGCGCTCGCGTTCACCAAACGGCGTCGCCGGAATCGAACAGATGCGGATGTGCTCTTCAGTGATCGCGGCAGCGTTTGTTTCGAAGAAACGGAACGCACGGGTGACTTCTGCTGATGACAACAACCGTGCTGTCGTTTGAGGCGGGGAAGATTTAAGTGCGGAAAACATTAACCCTTTGACCAGGCAAGCTCAGACGAGTCGCATAATCTCGCTTTCTTCGAGCACGCCGTGCGCAGACTTTGCATGCTCGTAGATCCGGTTGACGCGGCTCTCGTTTGCTTCAAACCCCCGTTTCTCCAGCCAGTAAATCACGTTGGACTTTCCACTCATTGGTCCAATCTCGATCACCTGTTCGAGACCAAACTCACCGGCCGGAACACCCGAGTAAACAATATCAGCCAGTCGCTGATTGCCTTTCTTATAACTCTTGATCACGGCCGCCGCATGAACACCCGTCGCCGTGCGAAATGCGTCACGTCCAAACACCGGGTAGTTGGAAGGCACAGTCCAGCAGCATGCGCGCGCTGCTGTTTCGCAATATTCACCCAAACGCGACAAGTCGTTATCAATCCAACCCAGCAACTTGAGATTTACGAGCAACTGGTCCAGGGGCGTGTTTCCGACGCGCTCGCCGATTCCAAGCGCGGATCCATGAATCTGATCTGCTCCACCCTGAATCGCTGCGATCGAGTTGATAACACCCAGACCGCGATCCTGATGGCCGTGCCAGTCGAGACGTATGCCGCCGCCCTGTTCTTCGATGATGCTCTTTACGAATTGGACCACGGCACGCGCGCCGTCAGGCGTCGAATGTCCAACCGTGTCGCAGACGCAAACAGCCTTCGCTCCACATTGAATCGCCGTCGTGTAAAGCGCGCGAATCGTTTCCGGTTTCGCCCGTGTCGTGTCTTCCGTCACGTACATGACGGGCAGGCCTTCAGACACTGCAAACGACACGGCCTCTTCCGTCATCTTCAACAACTTCTCGAGTGTCCAGTCTTCGGCAAAGAAACGCACTGAAGACGACCCAATGAACGTGCACGCCTCGATCGGAATGCCGGCGCGTTGTGAGATCTCGACGATTGGAACGATGTCGTTGCGATGTGTGCGAGCGGCGCAGTTTGGACGGATCTTGAATTTCTTTTCGGCGATTTCGCGCGCCAGCCGTTCAACTCCGGCAGCGTGCGTGCCGCCGGCGCCGGGCAGTCCGATATCTGCGGTATCGATACCGAGTGCTTCCATCAGGTGAAGCAACTCGAGTTTTTGCTCGACTGGAGGTTCCGAAACAGACGGCGACTGCAACCCATCTCGCAGCGTTTCATCGTCGATGCCGATGTGGCGGTTGGGTGCTTTGAGAGACGGTTCAACCGTGTTCCAGTCGTAAACTAGTTCTTCAATCGTCACTCCACGAACCTCCGGTCGATGATTATAAGCTTGAACAGGTTAATCCTATAATCGTGCGAAATCCTAGTAGTGTCTCAATTTGAAATCCAAGCAATTACGCCGAAGGCGTTCGCTAATTTGAGCCCAGGGTTGGAGCGTAGCGACAACCCTGGGTATCGAATCAAAAATGTATTGTGAACCCTGAAAGGGTTCCGCAATTGGCGAACACTTTCAGCGTTTCCGAATTAATTTAATTTGCTAACCCAGGGTTCTCGCGAACGCTCGAACCCTGGGCTGAATTAGCGAACGCCTTCGGCGTTATTGATAGAATTCAAACGGAGACACTACCGAAATCCTTGCTTGCCTATTGGGGGCTCTCTGCGATAAGTTCCCCTCGCAAACGAGCAGATCTCACCCGTGATCTCCCTGGCTGAGGAGACAGTGTAGCCATCGATAAAGAAGATTTCGATAACCTACTATCCTGGCTGGATTCAAATCCCGACGTCGCCGCTCAGAAGTACGAGTTGATACGCGAGAGTTTGATAAGGATTTTCGTATCCAAAGGTTTCAGCGACGCAGAAGATATGGGCGACGAGGTAATAGACCGGGTCGCTAAACGTGTACCGGAACTCCGCGAAACCTATGTTGGCGAACCGGTTCGTTATTTTCATGGGGTTGGCCGCTACCTGGTCCTGGAACACGGAAGGAAAAAAGAGACGGCCACGGACGAATTGCCGGTGAGGCTGCCGGAGATCGATCGTCACAGTGACGAGTACGAATGCCTTTTGAAGTGTCTGAAGTTCCTGGCGCAGGACAAACGGGAACTGATTCTTGACTACTATCTCTACCAGGGTCACGAGAAGATCGAACATCACAGGGACATGGCAAAGGAACTGGGAATCACGGACGGTGCGTTGCGTGGGCGCGCTTTTCAGGTGCGTTCAAGGCTTGAAAAGTGCATTTCTGATTGCATTCCGACGGTGAACAAAACGAAAAACGCCTCCCGGGACATTAATACTGGAGTGCAAATTTGAACGGGAGTTTTAATCATCGCTCAAACAGAGAAAAAACATGAGATAAAACAATATCTACTCGGCCAACTGAATGCAGACGAAGAAGAGCGCGTGGAACTGCGCTTGATGACGGAGCCTGAATTCGCGGAGGAGTTTGATATTGCCGTCGAGGATCTGACGGACGCTTACGTGGCGGGTGAGATTCAAGGCGAAGATCGGAAGCGTGCGGAAACGTACTTTTTCAAATCCGCCGAGCGGCAAGAGAAGTTGAAGTATGCCCAGGCGTTCAAGGCTTACGGCTCGCAAGTGCCGGCGCGAACAAAATGGTGGGCATCGCCGCAGTGGCGCATCGCCGCGTCGATCATTCTGATGGTCGGTGTTGGGTTCGTGTTGTGGCTAGTCACCCGTGATGATGACGTTGATAAGGGATTGATCGCGCTGCATGAGGCTTATCGCACTGAACGGCCGTTCGAATCACGCATTTCCGGCTTGAATTATGCGCCGCCAATCTCCGAGCGAGGTAATCCGAAAGTCGATTACATCCAGCGCGACCGGGCTGCGAGTTTGCTGCAAACGGCTGTACACGATCGTGGAGACGCAAAGTCTCTCCACGCGTTGGGACAAGCGTATCTGGCCGCACGCGATTTTGATAAAGCGATCGATCAATTTGAGCAAGCGCTAAAACACGAAAACGACGCGAAGATCCATAGCGATCTCGGCGCTGCACTTTTAGAGAAAGGTAAGCGTGCGCTGACGGAGGAGAGCGAGGGCAAGGCAGCCGGGTATTTTGCTGCCGCGGTGGGCCATCTGACGAGCGCCGTCGCGCTGGATGGTTCGCTTCTCGAACCATTGTTCAATCGCGCGCTCGTGTTCGAGGAGATGGGGGATCTGGAGAAGGCCGAACAGGATTGGCGGTCTTATCTGGAGAAGGATCCTAATTCGCAGTGGACCACAGAGGCTCGCGAACACCTGAAGTCGGTCCAGGAAAAGCGCCGGACAACTTCACAGACAGACGGTCAGATCTTTGAAGAGTTCGTCAAACGCCAGGACGCCGGCGACAGAGAAGCAGCGTGGACGATAGTTCGCGATAATCAACGTCGAACCGGCAGCATCGTCATCGAACAGCTTCTCGACAACTATCTCGAGCGTGGGAGCGAGTCAGAGCTTCAGCGTTTGGAGTCGGTCGCCGATATTGATGTGGTGAAAAACGGAGATCGCTACTACTGGGACGTGCTCCAGTTTTATCGATCGGCCAACCCTCGGCAACGCGATTTGGCTAAACAGGCGCGCGGGTACATGAAGCAGGGTCATGACGCCTGGGGGAAGGTGAAGGCGGAAAAAAATCTTCCTCTCTTTATAGAAGCGAAGAAGTTGTTTGAAGAAGCAGGTGATTTTACTGAAGCAAAGTTTGCTGACTACTGGATTGCCTTCTCTCATTTTCAGTCTACTGAAAATCCCAAAAGATATGAGGAAAGCATCGACATTTTGAAACCGTTGGTCGACGCCTGTGACAGAAATCGATATGTGTGGTTGAAGGTTCGCTGCCTCTATCTCCGATCGAGCAACGAGTTTAATTTGAATGAACATTCAAAGGCGGTGTCGTCGGCTCTCGAAGGTGAAAAACTTGCTGACAGTACCAGCGATCGGGTCGGCCAATTGAATGTTATCAGCGCGTTGATTGAGTATTACCGCTACCTTGGAGACCACCGGAAGGCGTTAGCTCAGATTCAACTGGCACTCCCGATCATCACCTCGATTACTCTCGATCCTATTACAAGCGCACGTCACTATGGCTTCGCAGCAACGGCGTTAGCTGCGGCCGGTTTTTACGACATGGCGCTGAACTATCAGGAAGCAGCACTGCGGCTGTCGCCGGCCATATCCCGCATGGCGTACCAGCACGCGTTCCTCGGAGCGATCAACGGTAAACGACGAAATTTCGATGCTGCTTTGAGCGAAGTGAATAAAGCTTTTGAGATCGCGGCGAAAGTACCGGATGAAGGCGTCATGGCTTACTCTGCTTTGCAAAGAGGCGACATCTATCGAGAGATGGGCGACTGCAATAAGGCGCTTATGAGCTACACGGAATCCATCGACCTTTACAACAAGATCAAGTTTGACACGCGCATCTATCACGCTCATAAAGGCCGGCTCTTCTGTTATCTCGCACAAAAGGACGATGCGCGAGCACAAAACGAGATTGCGATAACCCTCCAACAGATTGAGAAATATCGCCAGAAGATCCGCGAGGAGACCCAGCGAAACACGTTCTTCGAGATTGAACAGAGGGTGTACGACCTGGCGATCGACTTTGAGGCCTCGCGAAATAATCCCAACCAGGCGTTTGAGTATTTGCAGCAGTCGCGCGCTCGAAGCCTCCTCGACCAGTTGAATTCCGGCGCGAACAACAGCGACGGTGATAAGAATCTGGAAAATCTTCTGTCTACCGTTACTCAACCTGAGTCAGCAGCAACGATAAAGGAAAAGCTCCCGGAAGATGCCCAACTCGTGCAGTACGCCGTACTCGACGACAAGATTCTGATCTGGGTGATCTCACGTCAAGCTATCGTAGCCACGTCGGTAAATGTTTCTCAGCGCGACTTGAATGCAATGATCGAGCGGTATCTTCCGCTCGTCTCTAAACCACCAGCGGATAACGAAGCTGAGCAGTCGGATCTCGCGAAGAAACTGTATTCACTACTGGTCCAACCGGTCGGATCGTTGTTGGATCCGCAGAAACTCATTTGCATCATTCCGGATAAGAACCTGAACTATGTTCCATTCTCCGCACTTCTATCGC